>LJHE01000089.1 GCA_001983555.1 Candidatus Epulonipiscioides gigas | reverse complement strand
ATAAAAAAAAATGCCCCTTGGTTTTTTTTGTCACCTGCGATAATATTACATCAATGGGCGTAAAGCCAACTCCTTTAGGGGTGGGAGTTTCAGTTCATTAATATTAAAACGTATTAATAACGATTTTCGAGATTTTCCCAAAGTAATTCAACTAAAATCAAAAATCAATTATCACTAATCATAAAAGATTAGTGTTTTTGAGCTTAAATAATTAGGAGGCTAATATGGATTTAAATAAAATTCCGCATATCTTAGAATTTAACAGAGTAAAAAGAGCTTATACAGGTGGAGTGCTTTTGGATACATGGCAGGGGATAGACAATCCACAAGATGGCAATTTTAGCGAAGAATTTTTAATCTCAACAGTTGAAGTAACGAACGAAAATAATGCTAATGAAGAAGGTCTTAGCAAAATAATATTGCCAGATGGTGAAATTATAACTCTTTCAAGACTTATAAAAAGAGATTATTCAGCTTATCTAGGTGACAAATATGCAGATCAAAAAGATGTGCGAGTTTCAGCAAGAGTAGGAGATACTTCAATTCGACATGTATTACAATGTCATCCTGATACAGAATTTGCAAGAGAATATTTAAATTTTCCTAATGGAAAAGCTGAGGCTTGGTATATTGTAGCAACTCGTGATGAGAATGCGTATTTATATGCTGGATTTAAAAAAGGTGTAACCAAAGAGCAATGGACTAAGTTGTTTGAAGCTCAAGATATTGACGGTATGCTCGAGTGTATGCACAAAATACCTATTCATGCAGGTGGCATGTATTTTGTAGATGCGGGTGTCCCTCACTGTATGGGTCCTGGAAGTATGTTTTTAGAAGTACATGAGCCTTGTGATTATACTTTTAGAGTAGAAAAAAATTATTTACCAGAGCGAATATTTACAGATTATGAAATGCATTATGGATTAGGCTTTGAAAAGCTTATGGATGCTTTTCATTATGACACTTACACTTATGATGAGATGCTCAAAAAATGTGCACTTAGCGAGACCAATATATTTAAATCTGAAAATGTGAGCATTGATGAAATTGTAAGCTATGACCAAGCTAAAAGATTTAAAGTAGATAAATACACATTTAAAGAAGCTGTTGATGTTCCTACTTTTGATGGTCATCGTATTGCTATCACAGTAAAAGGTAAATGTACCTTTAATACTGGAGATTATGCTTGTACAGCAGATCAAGGACGAGGATTATTTTTACCAGCTGGCATATCAAAATTAACTCTTGAGCCAGTAGAAGGTGAAACAATTGTATTAGTTTGCTATCCACCACAAGATTAAAAGGAGCATAATATGAAATATTATTTAGCTATTGATGTTGGGACAACGAATTGGAAAGCTGCAGTATATGATGAAAAAGGTACGCTCATTGAAATAGAGCGTACTGCAACAAAAACTCATATTGATAGTTCTGGATATAGTTATTATAATCCTACTGAAATATGGGACAATATAAAAACCCTATGTAAAAATGTAATTTCTAAATCAGGGTGTACTATATCTGCTGTATCTGTAACAAGTATTGCAGAAGCAGTAGTTGGCATAGATAAAAATGGTAAAACATTAGGAGATATTATTGCTTGGTTTGATACACGAAGTATACAAGAAGCTGAATATTTAAAAGATAAGTTTACTCAAAAAAAATTGTATGAAATTACAGGGCTAGATGTAAATCCTATTTTCTCATTGCCAAAAGTATTGTGGATTAGGAAACATTGGCCAGATATTTATCAAAATACACACAAATGGTTACAAATGGGTGATTATATATTATTTTGTCTAACAGGAGAATGTGTTACAGACTACACTTTTGCTTCTCGTACACTTGCTTTTGATGTAGTAAAAAATGAGTGGTCACAAGAAATATTAAATAATGTGGATGTACCAGTTGAAATGTTTCCAACTATTTGTGAAAGTGGTACAGTAATAGGTGAGATTAATGAAGAAACTGCTCAGTCGACAGGTATTAGTAAGGGAGCAAAAGTTGTAGTAGGTGGAAATGACCATCCATGTGCTTCGATTGCTGCTGGAGCTATAAAAGGTGATAAAATTTTGGATAGCTCGGGAACAGCAGAATCTTTTATTTATATTTCAAATAAATACGCTATACCTAATATGACTTTTGAAGGACAACGTACTTGCAGATATTTGCAAAAAGATAGATATGCTCTTTGGGGTGGAATTATATGTTCTGCTAGGAGCTTTGACTGGGCATACGAAACATTGGTTTCTTCTGAATGTTTTGGAGTAAAACAAGACAATTATAATTATTCTCAAATTTTAGAGCAACTAGAAAATGAAAAAGGTGTAGAAAAAGGACTGCTATTTTATCCTCATCTAAGAGGTGCTGGAGCTCCTTATTGGAACCCAAAATCTTCTGGTTCGTTTGTTGGTATTCGTGACACACATACTGCAAAAAATATGTTGCGTAGTGTATTGGAAGGACTTTCTATGCAAGCAAGAATGATTGTTGATATGGAAGAAAAACTTGCAGGAGTTAATGTAAAATCGCTATGCGTTGTAGGTGGTAGCTCACAAAATAAATTATGGCAAACTATTAAAGCAAGTGTAACAAAAAAAGATATTGAGCTCTGTTTTGAACCTGAAGCAACTTCTCAAGGAACTGCTATGCTTGCTGCAATAGGCGATGGCTGTTATAAAAATATTGAGGAAGTATCTGATGTTTTATCAAGTAAAAATATAATTATTCATCCAGATGAAAAGATGATACCTATCTATGATGAGATATATCAAGTTTATAAAGAAGGTTATGATGAAATGTGTAATCTTAATACTAAGCTTTATAATATACAAGAGAAATTTAGGAGGTAATTTGTTATGTTAATCAGCTTAAAAGAGATTTTTCAATATGCAACTAAAGATGTTGCAATAGGAGCATTTAATATCCACAACTTGGAATTTATAAAAGGTGTTGTTAGAGCGGCAGAAGAAACAAAAAGTCCTGTTATTATGATGATTAATGAAGCTGTATTAAAATATGGTGGAATTGAAGTTCTTGGTGGAGCAGCTATTGCAGCAGCAACGCAAAGTAGTGAATATATTGCTGTTATGGTAGACCACGGAACAGATATAGATTTTCTAAATAAATGTATTGATTTTGGTTTAGATATTATGTATGATGGTTCTCATTTGCCATTTGAAGAAAATATTAGAGTAACAAAAATGATGGCAGAGTATGCTCATAAAAAAGGTCATTCTATTGAAGGTGAAATAGGACAATTAGGTCTTAGTGAAGATGGTGATGAAGAAACAGAGCAAAAGCTCACAACTGTAAATGAAGCTATTGAATTTGTTAAGAGTACAGGAATTGATGTTCTCGCAATATCTGTTGGAAATGTTCATGGTTTCTATAAAGGAGAAGCAAAAATTAATATTCCTCGTGTTGCAGAAATTAGTAATGCTCTTTTCAGTATGCCGATAGTCATGCATGGTGGTTCAGACATTCCTTATGAAACAATCAGAGCATCAATAGCTGCAGGTATTAAGAAATTTAATATTGCTACTGATTTAAAACAAGCGTATGCTCTTAAAATGAGTGAGCTAATGCATCAAGAAGTGTTGCCTATTCAACCACTTCAGCTTTTCCCAGTTGTTGCAGATGCAGTAGCTCGTGTTGCTGCAGATAAAATTCAAATATTTAGCTCAAAATTATAGAATTAAAGGAGAAAATTTTATGAAATTAGCTTGTGCAGTATCAACTTATCCAACATCATTTGGACCTATTGTTTTTAAAGATGGTAATTTAGCAGAAAATTTTAAGTTAATGACCAAGTATGGCTATGAAGGAATGGACTTATTTATTAAAAAAACATCTCAAGAGCAACTACAAGAATACAAAAAATTGATAGATAGCTTCGGTTTGCAAGTTGCATCTCTTTTTGCTATATATTTAGGTGAAAGTGGCGTAAAATTAGCTGAAAAAGACCCAGAACTTAGAATACGCAATATCAATTTAATGAAAGAACAACTTGATAATGCAAAGTTTCTCGGAGCAGTTGGGCTTGGACTAGGCTATATAAGAGGAGCACATTCTGAAGATGAAACAGAAGAAGATGCCAAAAAGCGAATAGCTGATGCTCTCTTTGAAATAGGAGAATATGCTGATAATATCGGTTCAAGTATATTACTAGAGCCTATTAATCGTTATGAGATTAACACTATTAATAGTGCAAAATCTGCAGTTGACTTTATAAGAAATAATAATCTTAAAGGTGTAACCTTACAATTAGATATGTTTCACATGAATATAGAAGACAAATCTATACCATATGCTATTGAATATGCAAAAGAACTTATTTCAAATGTTCATATATCTTCTAGCACAAGACATGCTGTTGGAACAGGACATTTTGACTTTAAAGAAGTAACTGATGCTCTAAAAAAAGTTGGTTACGATGGATTTTTAACATTAGAAGCATTTTCTAATGATGCAGATGAAACACTAAAATTAACAGCTGAGAATGTGAGGAAATATTTATGATATATACAATAAAAAATGATACTTTGACTGCTAAAATAAATTCGCTCGGAGCAGAGCTTATAAGCGTACAAAACAATAATGGTAAAGAATTTATATTTCAACCTTCAGATATTTGGATAGGGCAAGCCAAAAACCTATTTCCAAATATAGCTCTGGCAAAAGATAATTATACTATTATTCGTGGCAAAGAATATCCAATGAATCAACATGGTTTCCTAAAAACTATGGAAATGGAAGTTACAGAGCAAACAGATGATACTATAGTATTTACTCTTGAAAATAATGAAGAAACTGCTAAGTTTTTGCCATATAAATTTATTGTAAATATAGTTTTTGCCTTAGATGGAGATAAATTAACTCAAACATTTACTGTAAAAAATAATGATGATGCACCAATTTATTTTGCCGTTGGAAGTCATACTGGATTTACTAGTACCTTAAAAAGCTATGTAGATTTTGGTGGAAATGATAAGCTCACTGAAATTTGTCGTGAAGATATGCAATATTTAAATGGCAAAGAAATTCCGTTTCCATTAGAAGATGGAAAAATACCAGTAACTCCTAAATATTTTGAAGTTGGAGCTCATATTTTAAATGGATTTTCAAGAAAAGAAATCACTTTAGTAAATCCAGAGCTAAACACTAGTGTAACCATAGATTTCGATGACTTTAATTATATTACGCTCTGGAGCACAAAAGATGCTGCAACTGTTTTATGTATGATGCCATGGTGCGGATTGCCTGATTCTTTAGATTCTAATCATATATTTGAAGAGAAAAAAGGTAATGTGAAATTAGATGCTCAAGATAGATTTGTTGCAAAACAAGAGCTTACGTTTAAAGAACTAAATTAAATTTAAAATAGGCAGTTTATAATATGCCGTTTATTTGCGACACTACTTTCCCCTTTAAATGGGGAAAAGTCGCAAGTCAACTAAATAGCTAGAACTGAGCTTTATGTAAAAACTGCTAGTATTGTTCTAAAAATGTTTTTCTTGAATATAGTATTATATGAAAAATAAGTCTATATATCTCTTGTAGTATGTGATGTTATACATAAATTTGATGCAAAATTCATTCACAATTTAAAATATGGAAATATATAGAAATAGAAAAGGGGTGAAATATGAAAAAAAATCAACTAAAAGAAACTTTGGTAGGATTTGCATTTATTCTTCCATCTTTTATAGGATTTATGGTTTTTATGGTATATCCTTTTTTTAACTCTTTAATGATGAGCTTTATGGAATGGGATATGTTTGCTGGTTTTGCTGGTTCAAAATTTGTTGGTCTTGAGAATTATATTAATGTATTTAAAAATGAATATTTTGTAACAGGTCTAATTAACAATTTAAAAATGTTATTTATAGCTGTTCCAATTTTATTAATCTTATCTTTGATTGTAGCAACTATTATGAACACTGCTATATTTGGTAGAGGTATTTTAAGAACAACTTATTTTATGCCTTATGTTACAACTGTTACTGCTGCAGCAATTGTTTTTGTTGCTCTGTTTCATGAAGAATTTGGACCAGTCAATGGAATACTTAGAAGCCTAGGAATAGAAAATATCCCTGGTTGGTTATCAAATCCTGAAATAGCTTTAATAACTATCATGATTTTTTGGATATGGAGAATGCTCGGATATTGCATCTTAATATACTTAGCTGGTTTACAAAATATATCTACTACTTACTATGAGGCGGCATCTATAGATGGAGCTTCAGGATGGCAAAAATTTCGTTATATCACATTTCCACTTGTATCTCCTACTACATTCTTTTTAGCTATTACTATGGGTATATTCTCGTTATCTATGATGGCAGAAGTAAGAGTAATGACAAATGGAGGACCTGGAAAATCCACATATACAATGACTCTCGCTATATATCAGCAGGCATTTCAAAAATATGAGATGGGTCAAGCTTCTGCAATTGCTATTATATTTTTACTTATTGTACTTTCTATTACATTATTACAATGGATAGGACAGAAAAAATGGGTTAATTATTAAAGGGAGGTTTATAACATGAGCATACAGAACAAGAAGTTATTAGCTAAAATATTTAAAACTATTTTACTTAGTATTGGAGCAATTGTTATGGTTTCTCCTGTTTTATGGATGTTATCGGCCTCTTTTAAATATGAAGCTGATGTGTTTAGATTCCCCATAGAATGGATACCTTCTAACCCTACAATACAAAACTATATAAAAATATTTGCTGAAACAGATTATATTAATTGGTATATCAATACAGCTCGAAATACTATAATTATTGTACTATCCACTTTAGTTGTATCTTCTATGGCTGGTTTTGCATTTGCAAAAATTAATTTTAAATTTAAAAATATTATATTTATGCTATATTTGACTGCTCTAATGATTCCAGCAGAAATACGTTTAATTCCTCAATTTGTGCTTTATAAAAATTTAAATCTTATTAATACTATGTGGGCTGTAGTATTACCATGGATGTTATTTACAGGTTTTTCAATTTTTTATATGAGGCAAGCTTTTATGGTTGTCCCAGATGAGCTCATTGAGGCAGCAAAAATAGATGGATGTAGTATTTTTAAAATATATATGCATATTTGTCTGCCGTTAATAAAATCTGCTTTGGTTGCTTTAGCTGTTTTAGCTTTTACATGGGGATGGAATGATTATACTGGTCCTTTAGTTTATATTAGAGATACAGACAAACAAGTATTAAGTGTTGGGATTGCTTCTTTACAAACAATGTATGGAGCAAATTACGCTTTACAGATGGCAGGAGCTACATTAGGGTTAGTTCCAATTATAGTAATTTATTTATTAGGACAAAAGCATTTTGTTGAAGGAATTGCAAGCTCTGGAATAAAAGGCTAAAAGTCTTCTAATTAGGGGGGAGAATTTTAAATTGAAAAAATTATTAGCAAAATTATTATTTATAACAATGGGTACTGCTTTAGTTGGTTGTGGTAGTTCTGAAACTTCAAACAATTCAGTTACTATTACTGAAACAGGTGAAGTAAAATATAGCGGAAAACTCATAATTGCACCAGCAGGAGCAGGTCACAATGAAGCTTTATATGAAGCCGCTGCAGAACTTAAAACTTGGGAGAAATATGAAGATGTAGAAGTTGAATTTTTACCTGTAGATGATAATAACCATGAGCAAGGTACATCTATTCAAGTTATGGGTGGAGAACAGTTAGATATTATTTATAATCAAAGTCCAATGCAACAAGCAACTTTTGTAGATGGAAATGTTACTATTCCTTTAGAAGAATATTTAGAAAAGTATGATATAGATTTAACAGAAGTATATGGAGATTATGCCAAATATGCATATACAAATGATATTGCATATGGTATTCCAGCAGGAGCAACAGTTTGGGGATTATTTTACAACAAAAAAATCTTTGACGAAGCAGGAGTTCCTTATCCAGATGACACAATTCCTATGACTTGGGAGGAGTATCGTGAAACTGCTAAAAAATTGACAAGTGGCGAAGGTGGCGATAAAGTTTATGGAGCTCTACATTTAACTTGGCCCATGTATTGGTACGGAGAAGCTATAATGAAACTAGGCGGTGGTGAACATTTTTATACAGCCGATGGCAAATCTAATATTAAAGACCCTGTCTTTGCACAAGCATTAGAAGAAACATATAATATGATGCATGTGGATAAATCAATACGAACACATTCAGATGTAGCAAGCTCAAAAATAGTATCTCAGGCATTTTTTAGTGGAGATTATGGAATGTTTCTACAAGGAACATGGACATTTAACTGGATATTAGATCAAGAAACAAATCCTCGTGACTTTGAAGTAGGTCTTGCTCCAATGCCAGTTGATGCAGGTGAAAACATGAAAAACTGGGGTGTTTGTGGAACTTTTTCAATGACTCAAACTACTGCTAATAAAGATTTAGCATTTAATTATATTATAGATATTATTAGAGAAACTACTAAATTAACATCTTCTGAAATTTATGCTGACAAAACAGTACCTCAAGATAATATATTTACGGATATCATCAGTGAAATTACTAAAACAGATCCACAAATTACTATTGAGCAAGCTAAGTCTGTATTGTTAAATCCAGATATGATATTTGTAACTGAAAAAGTCACGGGTCCTAACGCATTAGAATACGAAACTATTATAAAGGAAGAAACAGAATTGTATTTTGTTCAAGCTCAGGATTTAGCAACAACATTAGATAATATTGAAAAACGGTTTAATAAAATCTCAGAATAGTTAAAAGATAATACTTTACGAAACAGAGCAAATACAAAAAAATGCTAAATATGGTGTGACTTGCTCGATTATTTAGATTCTAAGCTTACATTTAAAGAATTAAAATAAAATTATTTTTTTATGCTCTATATTAAATATGTTATAGAGCATTTTTGTATTGCGTGAACAATAAATAATAAAAGTTATATTTAAAAAAATAGTATATAATATCAATATGTTAATCCTCAATTTGCGGCTTGATTATACTATAATGGATATATAAGATATGGAAGGAGAATTTTCAATGAAAAAGCTATTTAATAATAAGATTATAAAAATATCAGTTATGCTATTGGTATTTATTATTACATTTATCTTATTGCATTTTACCTCTTTGAATGAGCTACATGGACGCTCAGATGCACCTATGATTATAGGAATTATCGGTTGTGTTGGACTTATAATTTCATATATATTCAACCTTAACATAATGACTATTGCTACCACACTGGGATATGGACTTAGTATTGTTGTTGGTGTGATTTTTGAAAGTGAAGGTATGATTTTTAATAATAAGTCTATACATACTATGTGGATTGTTTGGCTTGTGAGCTATTGCATTATCATAATGTTAGGTTTAATGTGTGATTTTTTATATAGAGCTAAAGCAAAAAAATCAAAGCTAAATTTAATAGGTGCATTTGCAAGTATTATGATAATTGTAATAATTGTATTTAGCTATGCGACAAAGCCACTTACTGTGAATGATGTTTTTGCACATAAGCCCCAATTTTATGGTGTTGTTACAGAAATTTATAAAAATTCCATGCTTCTGAGCGTAGACGAAAATAGCTTTATCGCAAATAGTGGCGACATGATACGTGTAAGTATTGATGTCGCTATGTCAGATTTAACTGTCAATAAAGATGATTTTACTGTAGGTGATATCGTAAAGGTTTATTTTAATGGAAGCATAGAAGAAAGCGATCCATTAGGAGCGGGAGTTATCTATGCTATTAGTAACACAGATGCGTTTATATGTGAAGATGGAATTAAGAAAAATGGTGATTTGTACCCCTATAATGAAATATCTGTATTAACGGGATTGCCGATTAGCGACTTAAAAGAATATAGTGCAAATAACCCAAGCCAATTCATAATGGATTTTTTAAACCATCTTAGAAATTTGAAAAAATAGCTTTTATATTAGATAAAAATAGTATATAATATCAATATGTTAATCCTCCATTTGCGATTATAAATGTCGCTCGGGAGATATTATATTAAAAAGGAGATTATCACAATGGCAATAATTAATTTTGAAGATTACATGCATGTTGGAATTATCGTAAATAATATTGAAGAAACTTTAGAGAAGATGCAAAAGATATTTAAAATTGATGAGTATCGCATTAATCTTTTTCCACCTGAAAATGTGAATAAAGATGATATTCAATTAATGTATAAAGGTGAGAAAACTTGGTTTACTGCAAGATTTTGCTTTATTAAGATGGGAAATTCTGAGCTAGAGCTTATAGAGCCACTAGAAGGTAATAGTGTTTGGCGAGATTTCTTAAATGAGAAAGGTGAAGGTATTCATCATCTTAAATTTGAAGTTGAATCTCTTAAAGAAACTATGGATGCATTTAAAGAAATTGGCGTTGAATGTCCACAATATGGATCTGCAGTTGGTCCAAACACGGGTAAAATTTGGGCATATTTCGATACAACAAAAGAGCTTGGATATGTATCTGAAATATTAAATAAAAAATTATGGGAAACTTTATAGGTCCTATCTTACCAATAATTGCTCTGATTTTTCTTGGAAAATGGTGCAGACAAACACAATATATTTCTCCTAGTGCAATAGGAGAAATTAAAAAGTTTTTGTTAAACATATGTATGGTTTGTACTCTATTAAATATAGTTTTGTTTATGGAAATTACTTCAGAATCTATATTAATTATAGTTATAAGCTACATTATGTTATGTCTATTTTTAATAGCGGGAAAATTATGTAATTTATTACCTGCTCTGCATCATAAATTTACACCGTATGTATGCTCAGGTACAGCATTTATGTTGGTTGGAATGGCTTTATTCTCAATGATATATGGAAATGCTAATTTAGCTATTTTCTCATTTATAGGTGTAGGTCACGAAATTTTTATTTGGACTATATATTATATATGGTTTAGAATCGACACATCAGGACAGAAATTTGATTTGAGCATTGTAAAAAATCTGTTGAAATCTCCTTTTATTATTACCATAATATTGGGAACGATTTTAAATATCTTTGATGTTGGCTACATATTACAATCTAATCCTATTGGTCAGGGAATTTTACAATCTATTGATAGTCTTTCTAGTATAGCATCACCTTTTGTTTTGGTGTGCTTAGGATATGGTCTTGTGTTAGATGTAAAGTATATAAAAGAAAGTTTGAAACTAGTTTTTGCTAGATATGTGGTTGCGTTAACTATTGGATGTTTATTTAAATTTTTGGTTATAGATAACATAATAACTCCATCACCTATTATAAATGCATCGTTTGCAGCATTTATTATGTTGCCACCTATGTTTACACTGACATTATTTATAAATGATGTGGCTACCACTGAAGAGGTCGAAATAATTAACGGAGCTATAGGAATATCCACTATTATAAGTGTTATTTTATTGATTATCTTATCTATAATAATACCTTATTCAAGCTTAGTTTAAGTAGGAACTGCTCATTTTGCAGCTTCTACTTTTTTTTACATTTATGTTGTTTGATTTAAAAATCAATTGTCAATTAACCCTTGCGAAATTGAAAATCTTTGATAAGATTATAAGAGTTAATATTTTATTTCGGAGGTAAATCATGAATTTTAGTTATTATGTACCAACAAAAATATTTTTTGGACCTAATTCACTTGATAATTTAGCAACTATAAAATTACCAGAAGGTAAAGCACTAATTGTAACAGGAGGGACTTCAACTACAAAGCTTGGATATGTAGATAGAGCAAAAAAATTATTACAGCAAGCAGGTAGAGAAGTTATTATATATGATAAAGTGCAACCAAACCCAACGGTTGAATCTGTTCGAGAAGCATCAAAAATTGTACGTGAAAATAAATGTAGCTTTATCGTAGGACTTGGAGGCGGTTCATCTCTTGATGCTGCAAAGGCAATTGCAATTATGTCTACAAATGATGGAGATCTTTGGGATTATATTGGAAGTGGTTCTGGTCTTGGCAATCCTATTCAAAATATGCCACTTCCTATGATTGCAATTACCACGACAGCAGGGACAGGTACTGAAGCTGACCCTTGGATGGTTATTACAAATGGTAAAGAAAAAATTGGATTTGGAGATTTCGATATGACATTTCCGCTATATTCAATTGTAGACCCAACACTTATGACTTCTATTCCAGCTCATCTTACGGCTTATCAAGGATTTGATGCTCTTTTTCACTCATTAGAAGGTTATATTGCAACAACAGCAAACCCTATAAGCGATATGTTTGCCCTAGAAGCAATTAGATTGGTTGGTAAATATCTTCCTATTGCTGTGAAAACTCCAGATGATATAGAGGCTCGTGGATATGTAGCTCTTGCAAATACGTATTCAGGTTTTGTTGAAAGTCTATCATCTTGCACATCAGAGCATTCTATTGAGCATGCATTATCAGGGTTCCACTACGATTTGCCACATGGAGCAGGTCTGATTATGTTATCTAAAGCATATTTTAAATATTTTAATAATATTGTACCAGATAGAATGGCTACTATGGCAAATGCTCTAGGAAATAAAGATGGTGATATTGTTACAGCTCTTGCTAATTTACAAGAAGTTTGTGGAGTTGCGGATTTAAAAATGAGCGACTTTGGTATTAAAAAAGAATTATTTGCAGAATATGCTCAACATGCTAAAGTAGATATGCCAGGTCTGTTTGCTGTTGATAGATGCGACTTGACACAAGAAGATATAATCGCAATATTAGAACAATCTTTTAGATAAATATGAATTTTAGAATTCAGAATACAAAATATAGAGTGTTAAAAACTATTTTTATAAAAAAGTGTAAAAAGGATATTTTAAACTAAATATCCTTTTTATGTTGATAAACTATATATAATCAGTTTTTAAAAGAGATGAACTATGTTTAATGTAAGTGATTTTACAAAAAATTTATGTTCTATAATTCATTCTGAATCTTTTTTATGGCTTTTTTAGAATATGAAACGCCAACGCCCACCACTACATGAGTGAACCTTAAAGCCATTTGGTATAAAACTATCTAACGAAAGGAGTTACTTTTATGTATAAATTTATTGTTTTACTATTTATCTTAGTTTTTGTAAATGGTTTTTGTCTTGCCGTAGATATTGAACAATCTTCTATTGAATCAGTATCTGATATAACAGAAGTTAGTATGGAGACAAAGGTTGCTAATGTAATTATTAAAAAAATTCAAAATAATCCAAAACAACTAATTACCTATGAGAGCTCTACAAACAATTCTCTTGTTTTTGAAATATCACCTGAAACTCATATATTTTCCAGACTATTATATGAAGAATGCTTTTTTATTAATTTAAAAAAGGATATGGTTATTATTGTTGAATATGAGGAGCAGGAAGGAAAATTAATTGCTAAAAATATAGAAATATTAAAAGGCTTAACAAATTTTATAGATGGCTTAGCATTTGGAATAATAAAGGAAGTAAATTTAAAACAAGGATATATTTTATTAAATAATGCTACAATAGATGAAAAAAAATTTGATGAACTTTTAATTTATATAGATAGATTTACCAAAATTAGAACTAGCAAAGAAGCTACCTTATTAAATCAAAATATATTAAAATCAGGGCAAGAACTAAGAATAATTACTAGTGGTCTACTAACTACTTCTTCTCCACCAGAAACAGTTGGTCTTGAAGTTATATTAATTTTATTACAATAATTTACATTTTTTAAAATATGTGTATAATGAAGTTATATAATTTTTTGAGAAAGGAGCTTGCGGTGGGAGATTTTATTATAAGAATAGAAAATTTATCCAAAACTTTTGAGGGTGGAGAACCTGTACTAAAAAATGTAACTATTAATATTAAAAAAAATGAATTTATCACTTTATTAGGGCCAAGTGGTTGTGGAAAAACAACTTTACTTAGAATTTTAGGAGGCTTTGATGAGCAGACAACAGGAAAAATTTATTTTGAAAACAAGCTTTTAAAGGGAATTCCTCCTTATAAGAGAAAATTAAATACTGTTTTTCAAAAATATGCTTTGTTTCCACATATGAATGTCACAGAAAATATTGCTTTTGGTCTTAATATAAAGAAAGTTCATAAAGATACAATCAAAAATAAGGTAGCTCAAATGCTTAGCCTTGTCAATCTGCAGGGATTTGAAGACAGAAAAGTGACTTCTTTAAGCGGAGGGCAACAACAAAGAATTGCAATTGCTAGGGCTTTAATTAATGAGCCAGAAGTCTTACTTCTTGATGAGCCTTTAGGAGCACTAGATTTAAAACTTAGAAAAAGCATGCAAATTGAACTTAAAAAAATTCAAAAACAACTTGGAATAACTTTTATTTTCGTTACACACGACCAAGAAGAAGCTCTTACTATGTCTGATACAGTAGTTGTTTTTAAAGGCGGTAAAATTCAGCAAATAGGAAGTCCTGTTGATATTTATAATGAACCCGACAATGCTTTTGTTGCAAACTTTATTGGCGAGAGCAATATATTAAGTGGAATTATGATTAAAGATTTTCTTGTTAAATTTGATGAAGTAGAATTTGGTTGTGTAGATGCTGGATTTGGTGAAAATACAATGATTGATATTGTTATTAGACCTGAAGATTTTCAAATTTTTATGGATACAGACAAAGTTGCAAAGCTCCAGGGAATTGTTAAAAGAGTCACTTTTAAAGGAGTTCATTATGAAATGGAGATTAAAACTAAGTTTAGAACTTTTATTGTTCATTCAACAAAAATGTTTCCTGTTGAGGCAATAGTTGGGTTAGATTTAAATCCAGAAGATATTCATATTATGAATAAGGGGGATAATGATGAATAGAAAATATTTAATTACACCATATGCTTTATGGAGCTTTATATTTGTTATTGTGCCACTTTTTTTGCTAGTGATATATAGTTTTGTAAAAACGGTAGATGGTCAAGTAATTTTTAGTCTTGAAAGTTATACTAAATTTTTTGATCCCTTATATATAGATGTATTGCTCCGATCGCTCCGACTTGCTTTTATTACAACTATTATATGTTTTATTATGGCATACCCTCTGGCAATGATTTTAAATTCTAGAGAATTTTCTAATAAAACTATGATATTAATCTTAATTATCTTGCCGATGTGGATGAATTCTCTAATGAGAACGTATGCTTGGATGATTTTACTTGAAAATAAAGGTGTGATAAATAATATTTTAAATTTTTTTGGTCTTCCAACTAAACAATTTTTATATAGTGAAGGTTCGATTATTTTTGGAATGATATATAATTTCTTTCCATTTATGATTTTACCAATTTATACTTCTTTAACAAAAATTGATAATCATCTTATAGAAGCATCTTATGACCTTGGAGCAAATAAAATATTAACTTTTAGAAAAATTATATTTCCATTATCATTCCCCGGTGTGATTACAGGAGTCATTATGGTTTTTATGCCATCTCTTACAACTTTTATGATTACAAGACTTCTTGGAGGTGGGCAAGTAATTTTAATTGGTAATATGATTGAAGAGCAATTTACAAGGACAAATAATTGGGGATTTGGCTCGGCTTTATCTATGATTTTAATGGGTATCATATTAGTCTCTATAATGTTTTTTTCTAAAAATGAAACTCTTGCAAAGGGTGGGAGTCTTATATGATGAATAGTTTAAAAAGAATTTATTTGGGTATAATTATAGTTATTTTATATGCTCCAATATTAGTGCTTATAACATTTTCATTTAATGAGTCTAAAACTACTAGTTGGCAAGGATTTTCTTTCAAATGGTATATACAACTTGCACAAAATCCAAGTATTCAATCTGCTCTTAGATATACCTTGATTGTTGCTTTTGTTTCATCTATAATTGCAACTATAATAGGAGTTATGGCAGCTGTTATGATTAATAATCTTCGAGGAATTAAAAGACAATTTATTATGGCGCTCACATATATTCCATTACTTAGTCCAGACATTGTAATAGGTATTTCACTGATGATGCTCTTTTCCACAATCAATGTGCCATTTGGACTTACAACATTAATTCTATCACACGTGACATTTAGTACACCTTATGTTATTTTATCAATCATGCCTAGATTAATGCTTCTTAATCCAAACACCTATGAAGCTGCTTTAGATCTTGGAGCTACGCCATTATATGCTTTTAGAAAAGTAATTTTACCTGAAATTTTACCTGGAGTTATTTCAGGCGCATTTATTGCATTTACAATGTCTATTGATGATTTTGTAGTTAGCTTTTTTAATACTGCTTCAGGTGTTAATACGCTTTCAATACAAATATATTCTATGGCAAGGCGAGGAGTTAGCCCGGAAATAAATGCTATTTCAACATTGATTTTTTTAACTATAGTTATTATACTAACCATAGTAAATATTAAAGCAAGTCGTAAAATGAAATTAGAGGGGGTTCAAAAATGAAAAAATGTAGTATACTATTATTGGGGGTAATGTTTTCATTAGCTGGTTGTAGTGGAGAGGCTAATAATAATGTAGTTAAAGTTTATAATTGGGGCGATTATATTGACGAAAGTACAAATCGTATGTTTGAAGAGGAAACTGGAATTAAAGTTATTTATGAAGTTTTCCCAACAAACGAAGAGATGTATGCTAAAGTTTCTAATGGAAATGCAACATATGATGTTCTTATTCCATCTGATTATATGATTGAAAAGATGATAAATGAAGAGCTACTTACAAAAATAGATATGACAAAAATTCAAAATTATCAAGAAATTGATGATGATTTTAAAAATCTACCCTATGACATAAATAATGAATACTCCGTACCTTACACTTGGGGAACCATGGGAATTGTGTATAATACATCTATGATTGATGAAGAAATTGATGAGTGGGCAGATATGTGGAATCCAAAGTATGAAAATCAGATTTTTATGTATGACAGTGAACGAGATGCTATTATGGTAGCATTAAAAAAACTTGGGTATTCAATGAACACAAAAGACCCATCACAACTTGAACAAGCAAAGCAAGAGCTTATCGCACAAAAACCACTTGTTCTTGCTTATGTTGGAGATGAGGGAAAAGGTAAAATGGAAAATGGTGAAGCTGCTATGATGCTTGCTTGGGCTGGAGATGCAGAATTAATGATTGGAAATAATCCTGACTTAAAATATGTAATTCCAAAAGAAGGTACAAATTATTTTGTAGATGCAATGGTTATTCCAAAAAATAGTGAAAACTACGACAATGCTCTTAAATATATTGATTTTATGTGTCGTCCTGATATTGCTGCTCTAAATATGGAATACATTGGCTATTCTACTCCTAGTTCAGCTGCTCGAGAACTTTTACCTGATGAAATGAAAAATAGTGAAGTTGCTTATCCGGATTTAGATTTAATTAATAAAGAAATGTTTACAGACCCCTCAAGTATGCTTGAAACTTATTCCAGAATATGGACAGAAGTTAAAGCTGCAAGTAAGTAAGAAACAAATCACTTCTTATGAACTAGAAAATGTAAATAACAATATTTTTTATGGAGGATAAAAATGAAAGAAGAATATCTTGTAGATCAAGATGATACAAATAATTCAACAGATATGATGCCACATATAAACCAAATTTTTGAAAAAAATCCAGGTGCATGGACATCATTTATTTTAGGAATAATAGCAAGTCTTGCGTGGATAATTCCAGTTGCAGGAATGCCAATTACAATTGTTGGAACCGTATTTGGAGCTCTTAGTATTAAAACCCCAAAAGAGCGTGGTATAGGAATTGCAGGACTAGTAATAAATATTGTATTTATGATTTTTAGTATTGTTCAATCTATAGTTTTAGTAGTATTATATATCAAGAAAAAACCACTGAAATAAAAACATGGATTGCCATATCTTAAGACTGTAGACGATTGTCTATAGTCTTTTTTTATACAAGAGCTCTAAGAACATGGAAAAATAGCATTTATTTGGACATAACTATATTTTATATTGTTTACTAAAATTTTTACGAATATTGTTTATTTTTTTTGAATATAGTATTACATAACTTGTACTATAGAAAGGAGCTATCCAAAATGAATTTTGATATATTAGAAATACTTTATAATAATCTTTATGAGATTACATATATAATTATAATTTTTAATATAATTTTTGGAATGTTATTATTGTTATTTGGATATAAACTACAAAAAATTTTTTCTGGATTAATTATTGGGATAACTTTAGCTACACTGGGTGGTACGTTGTTAGCTACTATGACAACTAGTGATTTACTCGGTATTATAGGTGCAATAGCTCTATTCGTAGGAAGCTTTATCATAGGATATAATTGTTATAAAGTATTTTGTATAAGTTTAATCACAATATTAACTTTTGCTGCAGCCAATTTTGCATCTTTTTCTACAACAGTGAGCATTATAATTGCAATTGGAATTTGTATTTTATTTATCAAAATTTTTGAACCTATTATAATTATTTTCACCACATATATTGGAGCTTTTTCATTGGTAAATGGATTATTTGATTTAAATAATGTAAAGAACCTAGAACATTATGCTCAAAAATTTCTTGATACATTCATTTCTATTTTAAGAAATCCAATTGAGGTTATATTTTCACAAGACAATTTCAATATGTTAAATAACTTGCTACCCGTTGACCACTTGATAATTATAATTATATTAATGTTGATAGGCTGTGCCATACAATTGAAAACGGCACAAAAACCACTTAAAAATTTCTTTAAAGACTGACCGTTTTAAACAATCTTTCTAATTGAGATCTTCATGCTAACTGATCTCATATTTATTTGCAAAAAAAATAGACTATAGACAATAGTCTAAAGTCTCAAACACCCTGAAGGGTGTTTTTTATTATCTTGAATAGTACTCTATTATAAGCTGTTCATTAATTTCAATTGGTAATTCTTCTCTGGTTGGTTTTCGAATGATTGTACCAGTTAAATTGTCAATATCAACTTCAAGATACGGAAGTGCAAAATTATTATTTGCCATGTTTTCAGCAAATGTTTTGCTATCACGAGATTTTTCACAAATTGTAATAGTATCTCCTTCTTTTAATGCATATGAAGGTCTATCAACTTTTTTACCATTTACTAAAAAATGACCATGATTAACCATTTGTCTTGCTTGTCTAATTGAACGACCAAATCCCATTCTATAAACCATATTATCAAGACGCATCTCAAGCGAGGTAAGAATAATTGGACCTGGGTTACTACCAGCACGAAATGCCTTATCTACGTACCTCGTAAACTGTTTCTCCAGAACCCCGTAATACGCACGAAGTCGTTGCTTTTCTAAAAGCTGCACTCCATACTCGGATAATTTTCTTGCATCTCTGCTTGTTCCTTGTTTTGCTCTGTCCATCGCTTTATGGTGGCCTACTACGTTTAATCCAAGGCTTCGGCACATCTTAAAACGAGGACCCATCATTTTTGCCATATGAGTCTCCTTTTTAAAAAATTAAGCTTTTATAAGCTTCTTTAAACATTAATATAACATATAGTTTTGATTTTAAAAAGGAAGATAAACTAAATTTATTCAAAAATAGCATTATAGCTAAAAAACACAAAAATATACTCTTAAAAATAGTAATTATAACTAACTTTTTTAGACAAAATTATACAAAATACTTATACTATTTATTATAATAGAAATTATATTAAATAAAATTTAATTTTATTATTAATATATTAATAAGTTAATCCCAAATATTGACAAAAAATAATTAAATTGTTAAAATAGAAATCATCTATACAAATTATATGGAGGGAGAAATTTTATGAAATGTCCAAAATGTAATAGAATAACCAGCTTTTGTGAAGAAATAGACTTAAAAAGAGGCGAAGTAATTGGTTATCACTGTAATCTATGTGGTTATATTAATAAAGAATTAGAAAAAAACGATTTAATTGATAATATTGAAAAAAAAAGCTACATATTCACTCAAAAGAACTAAAGATTTATTAGAAACACTTGTTTTTTTTATGCATTTATGGGTATAATAATTAAGACTAAATAAAAATTGATGAGGAAAATAGTATGAGACTATCTTAAGCTAAAATATTGGAAAATTAGATATAATTAAAGAGGTGAGCTTTTGAAAAAATCCAACATAGCAAGGAGAATAGTAGATATATTTAATCTAATATCGGCTTTGGGATTGATTATTTTGTTTGCATTTTTAAACAAACAGCCTGTAATATCAGAAGAAAATAAAAATACTTTGAATTTAAATGAACAAATCATGGTTTTAAGTAAACCTATTGATATACAACAAGATCAAGCAAATGTAATAGAAAGCGATTCAAATACGGCAAAGAAAATAGATAATATTGTTCAACAAAATAAACAAATAATAGATAGAATAAATACGCTAAATATTGAGCTAGAAGAATTAGAACAAGTTAATGCCACCGCAGTGATGAAAGTAAAAGATCATTCTAAAATAGCCTATCTTACATTTGACGATGGGCCAAGCGACAACACCATTAAAATCTTAGATTTTCTGAAGTTAAATAATATTAAAGCTACTTTTTTTGTACTGGGAATACCCAGTAGAATTGATGTATACAAAAGGATAGTTGATGAAGGACACACTTTAGCTCTTCATTCAAATACACATGAATATTCGGATATTTATAAAGACCCTCAATCTTTCTTAGACGATATTATAGCTCTTAAAGATTTTATCAAAAAAACAATAGGATATGACGCTGAAATACTACGTTTTCCTGGTGGATCAAATAACACCATAAGTCATAAATATGGTGGAGCTCTTATTATGCAGGATATTATTAAAACTGTAAATGATGCTGGATATACTTATTTTGATTGGAATGTAGATTCCATGGATGCTTCTAAAAATATTCAAGATAAGAATATAATTGTGGATGCTGTAATAAAACAATCGTCTGTATTAGATCAAGCAGTAATTTTAATGCATGATTCTCAGTGTAAAACTACTACTGTAGATGCTTTGCCAGAAGTAGTTATTGGGCTTAAAAATTTAGGCTTTAAGTTTGATAAACTTACTTTAGATACTCCGGTTGTTCAATTTTCAAGTATAAAATAAACTTTTTTTACAAAAACTATATCTAGTACATTTTTGAAAAGAGGTTTGATTATGAGTCAATATGAATGTCAAGTTTGCGGTTATGATTTAACCACAATAGAAAGTTTAGCAAATAGAGCAGATTATCTAGGATATATTTCTTCAGGGTTAGAAAATTATTCTGAGATATACCCTATGACATTGACATATTTATCAACTGGATTAAATAATGTTGAATGTCCAAATTGTGGGAATATAGGGCGTTGGATTAAAGAATAGAAACTAGGGATAAGCCTTCAAAAATGCTTATCCCTATCTTTTTTTGTAAAAATAATGTAAAATAATCTTTAAAATGATAAATCGAGCATATATTTATATAAAGAATAATTTTTTGGAGGTGACATCATGGAAATACCAATTAATGCAATCGGCTTTTCTGAAATTACAGAGCAAAAGCATTTAAATAAACTTGTAGAAGCAACACTTAAAAGCCCAACCTATCAAAGCATGGCAATGGACAAAAATAAAATGCAAATTGCCGAATATAGGAAAAAAGTTGCTCCTCACACATATATCTTAGTGCGAGTTCGAGTGAGCATAGAGGAAGATTTAGAGGAAGATTTCAAGGAAACCACTAGATTCAATGTTGAAGAATGCGAGGCTTATGTTGAATCTACTATTAAATCTGATTTTGATGAAATAGAAGTAGAATGTATTGATGGAACATTGTACTATGTAATTTGTGAAGAAAAAAATACTTCTATGCAAGTTATTTTTTGGATGCAAAATCTTGTGGAATATCTTAATGGGAAACAAAAAGGCAGAAAAATTGTAGGCGCAAGTGTACTTGGAATTGCTCTTGAAGGTACTATTATTTTACCAATCTTAAAAGATGAAGAAGAACTGGCATTTGAACATGAGGAAAGAGAAAAGCTTCGTGAAATTGTAGAACGAATTAAAGACGGAGATAAAGAAGCTGAAGAAATTTTAGAAGAAGAAGAAAAAGAACTTGATGAGCAACTTATGCAAAGATTAAAAGAAGAAGATTTTTTAAGTATTATGAGTGGTTATTTTATTCCTTTAAGTTTTGATGAATCTATGTACGCAGTTCTTGGAGACATTATAGAAATAAAAGAAAGAAAAAATGAGCAAACTAACGAATTGATGTATGTCTTTAAACTTGATATAAATAGTATGTTAGTTGAAGTTATAATTAATAAAAAGACGTTAATTGGAATGCCTTTTGTAGGAATGCGATTTGTAGGTAGTTGTTGGTTACAGGGTCAAGTTATTATGGAATAGAAAGAACTCACCTAGGGTTCTTTTTTATTCTTACTTCATAGGACGTAAGTAAAGTCCAAGAGATTTAGAAAATTAATACAATAAATAAATTTAAGGCCACTGATTTTACAGTGGTCTTTTATTACTTCTATTCAATTTATTTTTACTGATTAAGTGCTGCTTGTGATATTTCATCATTTAAGTTTTCCTGATTAACCATAACAACTCCTGTATCAATTTCTTTTATTTCTGGATATGCTCCGTCTAAGATATCTATTACCATTTGTACGCCTTGAGCACCCATTACAGTTGGCATTTGCACAGCAGTTCCTTTAATTGTACCTACCTCTAAGCCTGCAATTATATCCGCAGAATTATCAAATCCTACAACTGAAATTTCATCAATTTTTCCAAGTGTAGATACTGCGTTTGCAACACCAATTGCAGCTTGATCATTTACTCCCCAAATTCCTTTAATATCAGGTTCAGCTGAAATCATATCAGTAGCTTGATTTGCAGCTTTTGTAGGATCTGAATCACAATATTGAATGCCTACTAGTTCAATGTTTGGATAATTTTTTTCTATTTGTTCCACAAATCCAGTTTCACGCTCAATTGCAGTCGATGTACCAGCTGTAAAATTTATAATTCCCACTTTTCCACTTTCTCCAATGAGTTCAGCCATTAAATCTGCACAATTTGCTCCTGCCTGCACATTATTTGTTGATAAAAATGCGTCATAAACAGGACTTGATAAACCAGAATCAATCATTACTACAGGTATTCCAGTATCAACAGCTTTTTTAACTGGAATAACTAAAGCATCTTTATCACAGGCAGCTAAAATAATGCCATCATATTCATCTACTATACAAGTTTCTACAATAGATACTTGTGCATTTATATCAGATTCAATCGCTGGCCCTAAATGAGTAATTTCAACGTTACCAAGTTCTTGTGCCTTTTCAATTGCTGCTTCTTTTACTGTTTGCCAATAAGGAGAATCAACCATTTTGGTTACAAGAGCAATATTAATAGTATCATCATCTTCATTTGATATGTCATTGGTGGAACATCCACCTAAACTAAATAGTATTGTTGTTGCAAATAAAACTGCTAGTAACTTTCTTTTCATTTATAAATCCCCTTTTAATTTTTAAAGTTTAATTTTGTTCCTTCTTTTGGTATCGTACCATACTCCAATCACAATTATTGCTCCAATAATAATCATTTGGATAAAAGCATTGACTTTTAATAAGTTAAGGCCATTTCTTAATACACCCATTACAAAAGCTCCAATAATAGTACCTAAAATAGTACCAACACCACCATTTACAGATGTTCCACCAATAACTGCTGCTGCAATACCTTCAAGCTCATATCCAGTACCTGCGTTTGATTGAGCTGATGCAAGTTTCGCGGCAAGTAAAATTCCAGCAATTGTAGATGTAAGACCTGATAAAGTATACGCAATTAATTTAGTACGAGTTACATTAATTCCTGATAGTCTTGAGGCCTCCTCATTTGAACCTACAGCATAAATTCGCCTACCATATCCAGTTTTAGCAAGAATAACTCCAAGAATAATACCTGTAATTATCATTATAATAATAGGTACTGGAATTCCCAATATTTCACCGTTTCCTATCCAAATAAATGCATTAACAACATTTTTATCTTCCATTGCTTGAATAGAAACAGGTTTTCCACCACCAATTAGTTGTGTAAGTCCTCTAAAAGCAAATTGTGTACCTAAAGTTACTATGAAGGGCACAACTGCAAGTTTTGTAACACAGTATCCATTTATAAAACCAATACCAGCTCCTGCTATTAATGAGAATAAAATAGCAAGCCAAATAGGACATCCCATAATAATTAATTTGGCACATAAAATTCCTCCAAATCCTAAAATAGAGCCTACCGATAAATCAATACCACCTGTAATTAAGATAAAAGTCATTCCAAAACCTAAAAGAGCATATGGTACAATTTGACTTACAATTGTAATAAGATTAGATGGTTGAATAAATTTACCACCTGTTAAAATAGCAAATAATATTACAAGTCCTATCAAAACACCAAATACAAGTCCTTTATTAAGTATTTCTTGGAAATCAAATTTCTTTAATTTATCCAACTTTATTCCCCCTATTTAAATAGCTAAATTTAATATTTGCTCTTGAGTAGCTATTTTAGTTTCTAATTCACCTCTGATTTGTCCGCCTTGCATAACCAAAATTCTATCACTCATCCCTAATACTTCTGGTAGCTCAGATGAAATCATAATAATAGCTACATTCTCAGATGAGAGCTTATTCATGAGTTCATAAACTTCATATTTTGCTCCTACATCAATTCCTCTTGTGGGTTCATCAAAAATTAAAACTTTAATATCATTACAAATCCATTTAGCCAATACTATTTTTTGTTGGTTACCTCCAGATAAATTTCCAGCTTTTTGATACATGCTAGGTGTTTTAATATGAATGTTTTCAATATATTTTCTCGCATTTTCCTTAGCTTTATAATTTGATACAAATCCTTTAGTTGTTAGATTTGGTATATTAGCTAAATTTATATTTTCTTCTACACTCATATTAAGAGCAAGCCCGTCTTTTTTTCTGTCTTCTGTAATATACCCTAGTCCTAATTTGATAGATTTTTCTGGTTCAGCAAAATTTACAGATTGTCCATCTAAAATAACATCTTTTATATCAGTAGAATCAGCTCCAAATAAAGCTCTTGCAAACTCTGTACGTCCAGCATCCATAAGTCCGGCTAATGCTAAAATTTCACCTGATTTAACTTCAAAATCTTTAATATGTATTTTAGAATTTTTTATTTCTTTGACATATAATCGTGTTTCTCCTATTATTCTATCAAATTTAGGATATTTATCTTCTAAAGAACGACCAACCATTAACGCAATAATTTCGTCAATACTTATATCTTTAAAAATTTTTGTAGCAATATATTGCCCATCACGAATTATAGAAACTCTATCTGTTATACGTGATAATTCCTCTAAACGATGAGAAATATAAAACATTCCAACGCCTTTTCTCTTTAATTTTAATATTACTTCAAAAAGACTGTCAATTTCTGAATCCGTAAGAGCAGCAGTAGGTTCATCTAAAACTAAAATTTTAGAATCAAAAGAAATGGCTTTAGCTATTTCAACCATTTGTTGTTGAGCTACACTAAGCTCACTTACTGGAGTTTTAGGATTAATTGAAATCCCTAATTCTTTTAATATTTCGCTTGTCATTTTGTGCATTTTACGATCGTTAATTAATCCAAATTTTTGAGGCTGTCGGTCAAGCCAAATATTATCTGAAATACTGAGATGCTCACATAAATTAAATTCTTGAAATATAATACTTATTCCTAATTCCTGTGCTGATTTTGTACCGTTTAAATAAACTTGATTACCTTCAATAAATATTGTACCTTCACTTGCTTGATGTACTCCAGATAAAATTTTCATAAGAGTAGACTTACCAGCTCCATTTTCGCCACAAAGGGCATGAACTTCACCTTGATTCAAATCTAATGTCACATTATCAAGAGCTTTTACACCAGGAAAAATTTTTGTTATATTTTTCATTTCCAGTAACTTATTCACTAATATTTCTCCTCTTTTCTTTTTAAAATTTGTTAGAAATAAGTTCCCCACCTGAGCAGTAATAAGATAAAAATTGTTATACAAACATATTATAATATATATAAAAAAATAAAACAACTAGTAATAATTAATAATTTATAAAAAAAATCTTGTTAATTATTTATGTATTTATCTATATTTATATTTAAAGATAAACTGCTCTAAATCATAGTGAGCAGCATCTCTATAGCTGTTATATGCTCTTTGAGTATTTGAGTTTTCTAGCTAAGTAAACTGCAGGTGTATCTAATAGACTTGTTACTATAAATATAACATACGATGAAATTAATATGTTAATTAATGTGATAAAATCATAAACACCCCAAAATGCTCCGAATGTAAATAATATAGTATTAATAAGCTGAGAAACTAATGTAGAACCATTGTTTCTTATCCATAAACCTTTTTTGGTATCTCCAAACATTTTACTGGTCTTATGCCAAATAAAGTGATATAACCAAACATCAGATACCTGTGCAATGGCATAAACAGATATACCAACTATCATAAGTCGTGGTGTATTTGAGAATATACTTTTTATAAAAGGCATAGCCCAATCATTTGCATTTGGTATATATAAAAACCATGACTGTGTAATTAAAATAAAACAGATACTAGATACAATTCCAAGATGAACTGCTTTATTGGCACTCTTTTTATCTTCTAGCTCTGACAATATATCTGTCACCAAAAAAGTTGAGGCAAATAAAATGTTTCCTAAAGTTTGCTCCATTCCAAATGCATTGACTAGTATTAAAACTTCAATATTAGCACTTATTGTGGCTATAACTGTCCACATATATAAACCAATTTTACCAAACATTTTATAAAATAATATAACTCCTAAATAAATTATTATTAATGATACAATTAAAACTAATTCATTGTGCACTTGTCATTACTCCCCCCACACCAAACGCAGTATTTTCCATTAAAATGTCAACTCTATCATTATCTATGTAGAGAGGATAAACAAATTTTTCAAAAAGTTGAATTACTCTTGGATCAGGCTTTATTGGCATACCATTTTCTTGCATAATATTAATACAAACTCGATCAAAATATTTAAGGCCAATTTCAATATCATATATCATAGACTTCGTAGTCTGAGCAGGAATGCCTTGTAACAAGCAACATTCATCAAAATACTTAGAGATTTCTTCAGGTTTAGTTTCATCTATTCCTTTTAACAAATAGCTTTCTCTAAATAGAGCATCAAAAGTTTCAATACCAATTTTTACTTTCACTTTTATTCCTAATATATTAAAACGTTCTTTTATTATTTTTATACTTTCTCTATGTCTCCAATGACATTCAAAATGAACTTCTTTTATCGCCTTATCAATGCAAACTTTTTCTATTAAATCTATAGTTTGGTCAGATAAATCCACAAAGCTCCCTGAATTGATAACTTCTAATTTGGAATATATACCGGTAATTTTCTCAAGTTCTATTTTATTTAGAACATCATTTTCGTGCTGATTTTCTGAGCTATCCAAATGATAATCACAAAATCTGCATTTTCTCCAACTACATCCTTTTCCTCGTATTAATACAATCTCACGTTTGTTTTTTTCTTGTATTACTGAATATCTATTCATTTTTACCTCCAAAAAAAAGCGTACAGACTGTACGCATCAATATAAAGCCTTTTAGAAAAAGAGCTTTATCCTAGTTTTATTTAGCGACAGGATGGTTACGAACTGTCCTATTTTGTTATATTTAGTATACTATATGACCAAATATAAATCAATATGACTACTTGACACGACCAAAAATTAAGATATCGTAAAATTACTTTAACAAAAAATTTGCCACCTATACAGAAATATGGTGGCAATAGATCTATTTTTTATTTATATAAATATAATATGCTCCGAGACACTCTCCATTTTCACATATAAACCAAGTTTGTAGAGGAGCTTTGCCAGATTTTAATTCCACTTCAAAATCCACATTTAGATCATCTTTATTAACATCTTTAATAAAATGTTGTCCATCAATTATTAAAACTGCTTTCGTAACATTATATATTTTACCTTCTGGACGTTCGTGAATTCTGTGATCTTGTGCAATAGCTTCTACACTACTAGAAATAGGTAGTTCAGATTCTTTTGGCCAACGTCTCAGAGAAAATGAATATAATCCATCTTGCTCTACTTCAAGAGTCCAATATCCGCTTCCATCAATCCCTTTTCTTATATGAATTTGGTCATATGCCAAACTTTCATTACCATGCCAACTATGAGCTGTAAGCATAACCTCATTACTATCATGTCCAATAGGTATATAGCTATAATCATATTGTCCATTAGTTGTAACATCATTCCACCATTTTTCATATATACTAAAATATTTGCCAATATCTTCTGTATGCTCGCCTATTATATTTGTAGTCTGAGAAAAGTCTTTTTCCATATCAAAAAGCATAATAGAATCTTTGCCATTATTTTTAGTTTTAATAAAACGGTATCTTGGAGTTAACACGGTAAAGTCTTTATATTTTCTAGGATAATCAAGTTGCATTCTGTGAATTACAAGAGTTCGATGAATATTTATATTTGTTTTGCCTTTTTTAAACTTTTCATACATTGTATATCCATCAAAATCGTCTGGATTATTTGGTATATTACAACAATCAAGAAGAGTTGGTAATAAATCAATTTGAGCTGTTATCCCAGTTACACCACGAGGAGCTCCTATATCGCCTCCATCCCATCGTATAAAACAGCTATTTTTATGTGAACCTTCAAAGACTTGACCTTTTTTACCACGCATATTTGCATTATAGCCTTCTTTCACCCAACCATTTTGGTCTGTAATAACACCAGAGCTTCCATTATCTCCAAAAAATACAATTATTGTATCTTCGAGCAATCCCATTTCTTGAAGACTTTTCTCGAGCTTACCAACATTATCATCAATATTGGTTATCATACCATAAAATGAAGCAAGTTTATCTGACATTCCCATTTTTAGATATGGCTCTTTATATTTTGGATCAACATTATATGGGCTATGTGGAGCATTTGTTGGAATATAACAAAAGAATGGTTTATCTTTATTTTCCTTAATAAATTCTATTGTTTCCTCAAACCAAATATCTGTGCAATAGCCTTTATATTTTACAAGTTGTCCATCTTTCTCATATGTGTCATCAAAATAATCATTATTCCAATAATCAGGAGTTTCACCAACTACTCCACCACCAAATGTTACCACTCTATCGAAGCCACGGTCACCGGGCTTATATGGATAGTTATCTCCCATATGCCATTTACCAAAAATTCCTGTTTTGTAGCCAGCATCTTGGAAATAGTTTCCTATTGTTTTTACATCTTTATTTAAATAATAACGTCCATTTAATGTGCTCCATACGCCAACTCGCATTGAATATTGACCAGTCAAAAACCCTGCTCTTGTTGGAGCACACATAGGGTCAGTATGAAAATCTTCAAGGTGTATTCCTCTGTCATACATTTTATCTAAATTAGGTGTACTAAGATAAGGATTTCCATTGCAAGCAACATCTGGATATCCTTGGTCATCTGTTACAATTACTATTACATTAGGCATAATGAAAAGCTCCTCTTGTTATATTTTTTGTAAAATTTATTATACCATATAGTTATATATTGCTCTAAACTATATGAATGAGATTACTAAGCACAATACATAGTCTTAAGCGTATTAATGTCTACATTTTTTAATGGTATAAAAGCTTCATCTTGTTCTGCAAACAATTCAATTCGTTTAATATCATAAGTTATAGTATCTAGTTTTTCGCCAAAAATAGCTTCTAAAAGTAATTCGGGACTTAAATTTTCTTTGCTACCAGCTTTTAATTTAGTAGATAATATGATTTGCTCATTATTTTGATTTAGAGCATACTCCAAAATAAAAGACTTAATATCTTGCTCTACAAATTTTTTCTTTTTATTTCTTTTAGTAATAATTATACTAGGTTGCTCTAAAACTTTAATTATTTTTTCAGGATTTTCAATATTCAAAACAATCTCATATAATGCCATATCGACTTTGCTCATAAGTGTTGCTGCATTTTCTTCAACAACAAAGCAATCTACAAGTCTAATTCCTTTTGGCAATATATTATTCAAAGTTTCTTTAACTTGAACGGGACTAACATCAATTTTAGTTTTTATTTCAATATATTCTCCTATACTTTCAACTCCAACTGGTAAAGGCATCGCAAAATATACTTTTAAATGTGGATTAAATCCTTCTGAATATGCGACAGGAATTTTAGCTACTTTAACTGCTCTTTGAAACATTCTCATTGTATCGAGATGACCAACAAATTTTACATCGCCTTCTTTTGTAAACTTTCCTCTAATTCTCATAGCAAACTCCTCCATTAAATCTATTTGCTCCACAAGCGGAACATTTGTCTCTGCATTGTGGTGTTGTGACTGCTTGTTGTGCTTTCTTACTTTCTTGTATTAAAAATTGTTTTCGTACTCCAATATTAATAAAATCCCAAGGTAAATTTTCATTATAATCTCTTTTTCTATGAGCATAAAATGCGAAATTTACATTACTTTTTCTTGATGCTTCTTGCCATAGCTCTGCATTAAAATGTTCGCTCCAACCATCAAATTTACATCCCAATTTATGAGCTTCATATATTAAATTTGCAACACGCCTATCTCCTCTTGCAATAACAGCTTCAAGTATACTAGTTTTGGCATCATGATGATTATATTTTATTGATTTACGTTTAATTGCATTTTTTAAAAGAATATGCTTCTTTATAAATTCTTCTGTAGTATCTTGTGCTTCCCACTGAAATGGAGTGAATGCTTTTGGTACAAAACAAGATGTACTAACTACAAGATTTAAAGAACCTGTTCTTTCTGATTTGTCTAAACCATAATACATTCTAGCAATATCTTCTGATAAATTTGCAATACCATATACATCTTCTATAGTTTCAGTTGGCAATCCTAACATAAAGTATAATTTAACTCTATTAAAACCACCACTAAATGCTAATTTACAACCATCTAAAATTTCTTGTTCACTAATATTTTTATTTATAACATCTCTAAGTCTTTTTGTTCCTGCTTCTGGTGCAAATGTTAAAGAGCTTTTTCTAACTTCTTGAATTTTTTGCATTAAATCTAATGAGAATTTATCAATTCTTAATGATGGCAACGAAATATTTACCATATTTTCAGAACATATTTCTAAGAGCTTATCGATAAATACTTCTAGCTCTTTATAATCACTAGTACTTAACGATGCAAGAGAAATTTCTTCATAGCCTGTATTTTCAATTAACTCTTTTGCATATTTAATAAGAGTTTCTTTTGACTTTTCTCGAACTGGTCTATATATCATTCCCGCTTGACAAAAGCGACAGCCTCTAAGGCAACCTCTAAATACTTCTAATGTTACTCTATCGAAAACCGATTGTATCCATGGAATAACTTGAGTTGTTGGATAATATAGCTCGTCCATATCAGTTACTACTACTTTATTTATAATATTTTTCGCTTTCTCGTGTATATTAATTCTATCTTTAATAGTACCATCTTCATTATAAGTTACTTGATAATATTTCGGGACATATATTCCATCTATACTAAGAATAGTTTCTAAAAATTGCTCTTTTGTTTTACCTTTATTTTTATATTGTTTATATAAATCTAATATTTCATCCAATAAAACTTCACCCTCGCCTATATAGAAAAAGTCTATAAATGGAGCAAGTGGTTCTGGATTGTAAACACAAGGACCTCCTGCTATTATTAATGGATGTTCATTAGTTCTATCTTGAGCAAATACTGGGATATTTGAAAGCTCTAGCATATTTAAAATATTTGTATAGCTCATTTCATATTGCAAAGTAAAACCAATAAAATCAAACTTTGAAAGAGGTGTTTTTGACTCTAAGCCAAATAGCTCAATTTTATTTTTTCTAAGTTGTTCCTCCATATCAATCCATGGAGCAAATACTCTTTCACAAAAAGTATCTTGTCTTCTATTTAAAAATTGGTATAAAATATGCATACCAAGATGACTCATTGCAACCTCATATACATCTGGAAATGCAAAAGCAAAATGTATACTTATTTCATCTAAATTTTTATTATAACTGTTGAGCTCACCACCTATATATCGAGCTGGTTTATCAACTTTTTTTAAAATTTCCATAATTTTTAGCTACTAAAAATAACAATATCGAAATTCTTCCTTATTTTATGTGTCTAATTTCACGCACAGCTACTCACTGCTCTATGGATGTTGATTTCTTACTAGCCATATGATTTGAATACCATTATGACTTGTTAATATTTTATCTAGTAACTTCTCCTTTTTATCTTTTTATTATAAAAAATAGACACGGAAAGCCCGTGTCCGTATAAAACTATCTTATTACTTCACGCCAACTTAAATCACCTCGTTCTAGTGCTTTTACTAGAAGCTCTGCTGTTGCAAGATTTGTAGCTATCGGAATATTGTGTATATCACAAAGTCTTTCAAGTGTTGAGCTATCTGGCTCATGAGGTTTTTGACCAAGAGGATCTCGTAAAAATATTACCATATCAACTTGATTATGAGAAATTTGAGCACCAATTTGTTGCACTCCACCTAAATGTCCAGCCAAATATTTATAAATCGTTAAGTTTGTTGCCTCTTCAATAAGCCTTCCTGTTGTGGCTGTTGCATACAAGTCATGTTTTGCCAGAATATGTCTATACGCAATTGTAAAGTTTTCCATAAGTTTCTTTTTAGCATCATGTGCTACTAATCCAATATTCATAATTCTTTCCCCTTTCAATTTAAAACATAGTATCTTCTCTATTTAATCCGACACTTAAAACAAGTCCCATACCTATCATATTCGCCCATAAAGAACTACCGCCATAACTTACAAACGGAAGAGTAAGACCCGTATTGGGCAAAAGTCCTGTTACGACTCCTAGATTTATGAACGATTGAGCCGCAATCATCCCAATATATCCCACAATAATAAGTTTCCCAAAATCATCAGTTATATTATTAGCAAGATATAATCCTCTAGCTATAAATAATATTATTATGGAAAGCAAAATAATAACGCCATAAAAGCCAAACTCTTCTGCAATAGTTGCAACAATAAAATCATTGTGAGATTCGGGTAAATAATTTAATTGACTGATTGCTCCTTTATAAATCCCTTTTCCGTATAATCCACCAGAACCTATCGCATCAATCGAACGATTTGTTTGATAAGATCCATTTTGTGAATTACCATCTGTAACCGCTGCCACAATTCTATCTCTTTGATATCCATTAATAATTTCTTGATTAGGATTTTTAATTATATATCCAATGCCTATAAAAATAATGACAAGTCCAATTATAGTTGCAGAAAAAATATATTTAAGTTTAAGATTGCTTGCAAACAATTGTACCACTAATAAAGTTAATATTACAATACTAGTTGATAAATTAGGTTGTATATTTATGAGAATAAATGGTACAAATTGAAATAAAAATATTTTTCCTATAGAAATAATAGAATTTATTTTTTCATTTTTTAATGAGATGATTTTAGCAGTACAAAAGATCATAGCAATTTTAGCAAATTCAGATGGTTGTATTTCAATAAATCCTAAATTTATCCATCTGGTAGCACCTTTATTAGATACTCCAAATATTAATACAGCAAGTAAAATAAAATTTATGACGATATATATTATACCATAGTAATCTCCAACTTTTCTATAATTTATAAATATTGTAACTATCATAAGTATTAAACCAATAAAAAAAAATAATATTTGTTTAATTAAAGGTGTCAAATCTTCGGAGAATGAAGTTGCACTACTAATTGCTAAAATACCTATACTAATTAGTGTACACATCAATAAAATAAGGACAAAATCTAATTTTTTTAATATAATTTTTTTATTAAACAACTCTTGCTCCTTTTAGCTTTTCAATCTTTTTATTGGAATATTAGCAGATAATACAGGAACTTTTTCTGCATATTCTTCATCTACAAGAGTTGATATTTGAATATTTAGCTCATCAACATCCACTTCTATATATTTTGATATAACTGCCATAAGATCTGCTTTCATCATTTCTAATAATTCTGGTGAACAATTTATTCTATCATGAATCAATACAAGTTTTAATCTATCTTTTGCTACATTTCCGGCATGTGCTTTCTTTTTAAAAAATTGATTAAGTTCCATTTAAATTACCCCATTCTTATCGTAATACTCCAAATCCAAATAAGTTTTTTAATTTACTTTTAAAAGACATATCTCTTGATAAATCTAAAAAAGGAACATTATTTCCAATTAACCTATTTGCTATATTCATAAATGCTATTCCTGCTAGAGAATTATTTTTTCCGACAGCTGGTTCTCCTTTATTTGTAGTGATAACAATTCTTTCATCATCAGGGACGACTCCAATTAAATCAACAGCCAATATTTCGGTTACTGCATTTACATCCATCATATCACCTTTATCAACCATCTTTTTTCTTAATCTATTAATAACCAAATTGATATCTTTTATACCACTAGCTCCAAGAAGACCAATTATTCTATCTGCATCTCGTATAGCAGAAACTTCAGGAGTGGTAATTACAATGGCCTTGTCTGCGGCTGCAATTGCATTTTTAAATCCTTGTTCTATTCCAGCAGGACAGTCAACTATAACTATTTCAAACTCTTCTTTTAATTCTTCACATAATTTTTTCATCTGTTCTGGAGTTATTGCATCTTTTTCTCTTGTTTGTGCTGTTGGTAATAAATATAAATCTTTAAATCTTTTATCAGCTATAAGAGCTTGTCGAACTCTGCACTTTCCTTCTATAACATCAACTACATTATATACTATTCTGTTTTCAAGTCCCATTACAACATCTAGATTTCTAAGACCTGTATCTCCATCTAATAAAACTACTTTTTTTCCGAGCATACTAAGTGCTGTTCCTATATTTGCTGTACTAGTTGTTTTTCCTACTCCACCTTTTCCAGATGTTATTACTATAACTTGACTCATTGTTAACTCCCCTATTTTCATGTTTTATTATACTATTGTATCATAGATTGCATAAGTTTAATATCTATTTTATCAACATGTATAACACCACTATTTAAATAAGCTATTTCTGGGGCATTTAATCCCACAAATTTTTTTGTTTCTCTAGGTGCAGTTGCTAAAAATTCTCCTAGACCTATTTGCTCTGGGTTCATACCATAAGCTATTATATATGGGTTTTCAAATATTGTATTCATTCCAGCAAAAGCTCGCCCATTTAAATTACCAAGCACTATTATATTTTCATATGCTCTTATAACTGCTCCAGGATTAACATCTCCTATTATAATAGCGCTCCCTTCTGATATTATTTCCTGACCCGAACGTAGTATTCCTGTCCAATAACAAGTGTTTGAATATTTTATAGTGTTAGGTTTATTTTCAATAATTTCCTCTACTATTTTAATATTCAAATTATCAATTGGGTCAGAAAGCTCATCAAAATCTATAAAAGAAACTTGAGTTATATTTTTAGCTGATAATATTTCAAGTAAAATTTCTTTTTGTATCATATCTAATACTCTACCTTTAATTTTCATAACTATATCAGAATTTTTAAAAAAATTTTTATTTTCTTCAAGTTTTCTAACCAAAGCAGTAATTATATTTTCGAAATCTGTATTATTATCTAATAGGACTAAAATGCCATCTGTATGTCCTTTAAAAATAACTAGATTATTCATATTTTTTTGATCACCTTCTTTTCAATTCAATTTTTAAAATTAGAGCTTTATTAATTTAAAAATATATCTCCTAATGTGTCTAAAGTTGGAAGTTCACTAACTTTAAAATAAGATGCGAATACATCTTTTGCAATTTGGCTACCAAAGCTTCCAAGATTATCTTCATTATAAACGGAAGTCACAACTACAATTTGTGGATTATCTGATGGAGCAAAACCGGCAAACCAACTATGCGTATGATTTGCTTCTTCAGCAGTTCCTGTCTTACCCGCTACATTAATAGGAAATCCTTCAAATAGTTTCTTACTTGTTCCAGCAGTTCCTTGTGTTACTCTAAGCATTCCCTCTTGAATTTCTTGTATATGCTCATCTTTAATGTTTAACACACCATTAACTTTATCTTTAGTGGGCATATATCCAAGCTTCTCTTTATGGTCTAATATTCCACCTACTATTTTTAAGTCATAGACAGTTTCACCATTAGCAACCGCTGCAACGTATCGTGCCATTTGTATAGGTGAAAAAGCATTATAACCTTGTCCAATAGCAGTTCGTATAGTTACCCCTTCGTCCCATTGAATATTGGTATTTTGTAATAAATAGTCAGCTAAAGCATCCACCAAACCAAACACAATATGGTCTTTAACTATTTTTTCGTATTTATAATTAAGAGACTCTATCATTTTAATTTCATTATATAAAAAAATTATTAAGTTTTCATTTTCATTTTTTTTCAATTCATTTTCATATAGCTCACTATATGCATCTTGATAGATTTCTAATATACTATTTACGTCGATATTATGTGTAGCTTCCTCAACCACTTCTAATGTTATATTACCAATCATATTAAATAATTGTTCTTTGAGAGCAGTTGTAACTTTATTTTTTAAAGTCACAGATTTTGTATTTTCCATAGTATCTTCTATTATTGTTGCTAACATATTATCAATATTTAATTGCAAATAACCTTGTATACTATAAAAAGCTATTTTTGCTATTTCAGTAATCTCATTTCCAATAGTTGATAGTATTATTGGTTCTAGTTTCCTACTAATAGTATGTCTAACTTGATACAATGCCAGAGTTTCTATATCTTCTACATTATAATAATCATCTGTAAATAAATCTTTTTTTAGTATATCCGAAACTTCATCAACTTTTTTAGTAAGAGTTTCTTCCCTCATATTTTTTAAACCATTTAAAACATTACTCATACTTTGTTTTACTACGGTTTCAGGAGTCGATATATTTGGAGATTTTTCTGGTAGCTCAATTCCTGTTGGTTCTGACAAACCAAACATTTCTGCATAATAAGTTAAAGAATCTATTCCACCATAAGTTTGTGGATATTTAAGACCCAATCTATGTGCCACTTCAAAAAAATAATAATTACAAGATACTTCTAGTGCTTTTTGTAAATCAATACTTCCATGCCCACCTCCTGTTATTGGATATATCCAGCAACCAGGTGCTGGTTCTCCAGACTTTGTATATAAACCTGTACATTCAATATGAGTATCTGGAGTTATAACTTCTTCTTCAAGTCCAGCTGCTGCAGTAACCATTTTAAATATAGACCCTGGAGCTTTAACTGTCATAATTGATCTATTCCATAACATACTTCTATTATCAAATAAAGTACTATAATAGTTATTAAAATCGCTAGTTAATGCCTCACTATTAACAGAAGGGTACCCAACCATTGCCAAAACTTCTCCTGTATTTACATCAACAACGGTGGCTGCTGCACTAAACGGGTCGATTGCCATTTGTGAAGGCTTGAGATAACCTTTTTCTAACTGAGAAATTAAGATATATTTTCCATCACCTTCTATATTATGATATATATTTTCAATTTCTTTTTCAGTAAGAAAAAGTGAACCTTGTTCATGCATAGCAAGAATAATCTCTTTATCTGTAAGAGGAGATTCTTTGGCAGTAATCCATTGTAAAAGTAAATCTTGTAAGGTTAATTCTTCTTTTACTAAATGATTTAAAGTTTCATATTCATTGAATAGTTGTGTATATATGTGCTTGCTCATACTATCCTCAGAAGCATATTCCATATCATTAACTAGGAGCTGGCTACACTCAATCATAGATATTAACATTTCTCTTGCAGTGATCGCTTTTGTTCCAATTTTAGAACCTTTTAGTCGTACAATTAATGCCTCACTAAGTCGTTTTTCTATGCTGTCAAAAACTTGTTGTTGTAAATCTATATCAATAGTTAAAAAAATATCATTTCCTTTAATTGCAGTACTTTCTGATATAGTATTTACTTTTCTCCCTAAAGTATCCACTTCTATCAAAGAAGTTCCTTTTTGACCTCTTAATATTTCTTCCATTGATTTTTCGATACCCTCATGTCCTACGATATCGTTTTCATCATATCCTTTATCTTTTAAATCTTTATATAAGCTATCTGTCATGGTTCTTGTATAACCTATTATATTTCCTATAATTTCACCATATTCATAAACTCTTTTAGAATCAAATTCTACAATAACTCCTGGATATTTGTCATAATTCTCTTTAATATATGTTGCACTAAGTTCAGATATATCACTAGCTATTGTAGGTAACTTATATTGTCGATATGAATATGGATACATGATATTTCTTATAGCTATTATGTCTCTTGCTTCTCTATCACTTATATAATCTGAGATATCATATTGAGCTCTTAAATATTCAATAATCTCTTGTGCAGACTTTTTTAATAATTCTTGTCTTTGTTCTTCACTATTATATGGAATAGAGTACATAAATCTATTTAATGTACTTTCACTAGCCGTATAACTGAAAGGAGCATCTTTTGATATAGGCATAGTATCTATAAATATATCTCCATTTTTTTTAAATATTTGCAATAAATCTAATATCACATTATTTAGCTCTTTTTCAGATTGTTTGACTTGTAAATCTATTTTTACTACATGGATTGGCTCATTACTTGCAAGTATGCGGCCATATCTGTCATAAATAAGTCCTCTCGTAGCTTCCACGTCTACAATTCTTTCTACTCCTGACTGTACTTTATTAATATAATTACTATGTTCTATTATTTGTAATTCATAAAATCTTAATAAAATAATGGAAAATAAAAATATAATACCTCCCATCATTATAAATAAACGTTTTTGAATTAATTCTAAAAATTTACTCAGATATTTTTCACTCCTTTTTATTAAAATAATTTTCGTGATTTTTTTTCTTGTTCTTCTAGTCTATCATTTATAAAATATATGCATCTATAAATTATAAGCGTAAGTACAGCAGTATAAATAAGTTCTGGTAAAACTTTACAAAAATAAAAGTATAAAAAATTTAAATTACCTATTAGAATAAATCTTAAAATAGTTATTGTATTTATAAATAGACTAGCAAAGCAAGTACAAGTTAAAGGTAAAATTCTAGTTTCTCTATAACAAAAATAATGTAGCTTTCCACAGCAAAATCCAACAATCATATAGCCAATACTATAAATTCCAAATATATGGCTATAAGACAAATCATATAATAAACCTCCCAATAAACCTATTATAGTTCCTTCTTTTTTCCCACGTAAAAGTGAAAAAGCTACTACTAACATAGTTAAAAAATTAGGTGAAATACCGCCTATTCTTATAAATTCCATTAAAGTATTTTGTAATGCTAAAGACATAACTAATATACTTATAGTAATAAACCATCTTAATTTTATCAATTAATTGCCTCATTTCTTTCAATTAACAAAACATATTTTAGTGTACTAAAATCCACAAATGGCAAAACTAAAGCATTTTTTACAAGCCCATTATTAATTTCTATAACTTCTATAACTTCACCTATTAAAATACCGGGTGGAAATTTATCACTAATATGTGATGTTATTATTTGATCTCCTACTACTATATCCGAATTTATATCAACTTCTAAATTAGCAAGACCTTTATTTGAAAGTTCAATTTGACCACTCAAAATTCCAGTATCACCACTTCGCATAACTTCTACACTTATAGTACTTCTATCATCAATAATTGACAATATTATTGACGATAGCAAATTAACCTCATTAACTATTCCAACTAGTGCTCCATTCGCAAGAACTATATCAGATTCGCTAACACCTTGTGTTTCTCCTTTATCAATTGTAAATACTTTATACCAATTTCCAGCATCCTTGCCTATTACATTAGCTCCAAATGAAGGATAAGATTTGTATCGATTTTTTATGTCCAATAAATCTTTGAGAAGAATATTTTCCTTTTCTAGTTGCATAAGACGAATATTATTATATAAAAGCTCTTCATTTTCTTGTTGCAATTTCTTATTAGTAAGATTAAGGTTTTCTATATCCTTAAAAGATTTAATTATACCACTAATTTTGTTTTTTGCTACAGTTATTAATTTTTCAATAGGATAAGTTATTATATCATCAAGAGCTTCCAGTATAGTTATATTATGTTGTTTACCAAAACTGACACTAACTGAAATAACCATACAAATAATAGCTGTAATAATCATAAGTTTTTTTTTCAGTTTTGGGGGCAATTTCATTTTTTCACTCCTATTTACTTATAATCTTCAAATAGATTTGACCATTTTTCAATATTTTCAAGCACCATCCCCGTACTCCTAGAAACACAATCAAGAGGTTCATCTGCAACTCTGACAGACATTCATTCATAAGTTTTTTCTTCAATTTTGGGGGCAATTTCATTTTTTCACTCATATTTATTTATAATCTTCAAATAGACTTGACCATTTTTCAATATTTTCAAGTGCCAGCCCCGTACCTCTAGCAACACAATCAAGAGGTTCATCTGCAACTCTAACAGGCATTCCTGTTTCAGCACTTATTAGGGTATCAAGACCACTAAGTAGTGCTCCACCACCAGTAAGAACTATTCCACTTTCCATAATGTCTGCTGCAAGTTCAGGGGGAGTTTTTTCTAATGTTGCCTTAATAGCTTCTATAATAGCATTTACTGGTTCTTTAATAGCATTTGTAATTTCACTTGATGTTATTGATAAAATTTTAGGCAAACCTGTAACTAAATCTCGACCTCTAATTTCCATATTTCTTTCATCTGTTTTAGATTCAAGAGCTGCACCAATGGTCATTTTAATTTGTTCAGATGTTCTTTCACCTATCATTAAATTATATTCTTTCTTTATATATGAAACAATATATTCGTCAAATTCATCTCCAGCTATTCTAAGTGATTTACTAGCAACAATTCCACCAAGTGATATAACAGCAACATCTGTTGTTCCACCACCTATGTCAACCACCATGTTACCTGTTGGTTCTTCAACTCTAAGATTTGAACCAATTGCAGCAGCCATAGGTTCTTCCATTATAAGAGCTTGTTTTGCTCCTGCTTTTATAGTTGCTTCTTCAACAGCTCGTCGTTCAACTGTAGTAACTCCTGATGGAACACAAACAACAACTCTTGGCTTTATTGAAAAAAACGATTGTTTTTGTGCTTTTCCTATAAAATATCTAATCATAGCTTCTGTAGTGTTAAAATCTGCAATTACACCATCTCTTAATGGGCGAATTGCTACAATATTTCCAGGCACCCGACCAATCATCTGTTTTGCTTCATCTCCAACTGCCAAAATTTGATTGGTTCTTTCTTTAATTGCCACAACAGATGGCTCATTAACAACTATTCCACGTCCTTTTACAAAAACAAGAGTATTAGCTGTTCCTAAATCTATTCCCATGTCTTTCCCAAACATATTTGCCTCCATTTTTCTTTACTTTTTTTATTGAAATACTCCCATTTTTTTTAAACTTCTAAACTCTCCATTTCCTACTATTACATGGTCAAGTAAAGGAATTTTCATAACCATACCCACATTTTGTAAATCTTTAGTAATTGCAATGTCTTGACTGCTAGGCTCGGGGTCTCCACTTGGGTGATTATGAACAACTATTAAAGAGTTTGCTGCAAGTTCAATTGCGGGTTTATAGACATCCCTTGCATGAACAATTGTAGCATTGAGTGTACCTATAGATATGCATTGTTTTTTTATAAGTCTTAATTTAACATCAAGATAAAGTGCATAAAACATTTCTTGTGATTTATTTTTAAATTCCTCTGCAAACAAATTTGCAACATCTTCTGGATTTTTAAAGTTAGTTTTTTTATTGGGCTTTGCTGCATTAAGCCGTTTTGCTATTTCAAAAATAGCTATTAATTGAAGGGCTTTTACTTGTCCAATTCCTTTAATAGTTTTAAGTTTATCATAATTTAAAGTTTTTAAAGTTTCTAAATGAGCTTCACCATCTATATCCGTTAATAAAAATTTTGATAATTCTTCTACCTTTTGTCCTTGTGTTCCTGTTCTTAGTAAGATAGCTATAAGATCTATATCGCTAAGCGATTCTATTCCAAACTCAAAAAACTTTTCCCAAGGCTTCATTCTAAACTTCCCCTTCTTACAGCTTTAATATATAATTCATTGCCATATTAAGGAAAAATTATACACTTTTAGTATTATTTTTTTAATAAACAATTCGGGTTATTTCCAATTAAATCTTCTCTATTAGCAAGTTTGAGAGCTTTTTGTACTAAATGTCTATTTTCTTTTTTGTTAAATTGTAACAAAGCTCTCTGCATTAATTTTTCTTCTTTACTTTTTGGCACATAAACTTTTTCTAAAGTATATGGATTTACACCTGTATAAAACATACACGTTGCTAAAGTTGATGGAGTTGGATAGAAATCTTGTACTTGCTCAGGAGTTTGACCAGTTTGTTTAAAATATATTGCGAGTTCAATAGCATCTTTTAAAGTTGTACCTGGATGAGAGCTCATAAAATATGGCACAATATATTGAGTTTTATTAACTTCCTTAGAAGCTTTATTAAATTCTAAGACAAATTTTTCATATATCTCTTTTTTAGGTTTGCCCATATGTTTTAATACATTATCTGAAATATGTTCTGGTGCTATTCTAAGTTGCCCACTGACATGATTTTGAGCTATTTCTTTAATAATATTTTTGCTTTTTTTATCTAAGAGTAAATAGTCATATCTTATTCCCGAACGAATAAAGACTTTTTTTACTCCATCAAGTTTTCGTATTTTTCTAAGAGCATCTATATATGAATCATGATTTACATTAAGAAATTTACAAGATGTTGGATATAGACATTTTCTATCTTTACAAGTTCCTTTTATATTAGCTTTTTGACATTGAGTGTCAATAAAATTTGCACTAGGTCCACCGACGTCATGTATATAGCCTTTAAAATTTTCATGTTTTGTCATATTTAGAGCTTCTTTAATCATAGAATCTGTACTTCTACCATTAACAATTCTCCCTTGATGAAAAGTTAATGCACAAAAACTACAACTTCCAAAACAGCCTCTATTACTTGTTATACTAAATTGTGTTTCTTTTGCAGCAGAAATTTCTTCTTTATAACTAGGATGAGCTTTATTTTCAAAAGGCAATTCATATACATCATCAAGTTCTAATGTATTCAGTGGTTCACTTGGTGGATTTTGTACTACAAACCAACCTTTTTCATATTCCTCAATTAAAGGTTTTCCTCTATATGGATCTGCTTGCTCTTCTTGCATTACAAAACTTTTAGCAAATTTTATTTTGTCATTTACTACATCCTTAAAAGATGGTAAAAATAGACCTTCATAAACAATATTAGGAGTTCTTGTTTTAAAAACGCTTCCTTTTATATATGTTATGTCATTGATATCAATTCCACTTTCTAATGCTTGTGCAAGTTCTATTACAGAGCGTTCACCCATCCCATAAAGTAACAAATTTGCTCCAGAATCTATTAATATAGATTTTCTGATTTTATCTTCCCAATAGTCATAATGAGATAATCGTCTAAGACTTGCCTCAATACCTCCTATTATTATAGGAATATCTTTATATGCTGTACGCACTAAATTAGAATATACAATTATAGCTCTATCTGGTCTTTTATTAGTTGCACCTCCTGGAGTATATGCATCATTTTTACGACGTTTTTTATTGACAGTATAATGATTTACCATCGAATCCATATTTCCAGAATTAATTAAAAATCCATATCTTGGTTCTCCAAATATTTTAAAATTTTCACAACTTGTCCAATCTGGCTGTGCTACAATTCCAACTGAATATCCAAATCTTTCGAGCACACGTCCAATTATTGCTGTTCCAAATGATGGACTATCAACATACGCATCACCTGTAACTATCACAAAATCTACTTGCTCTATATTTCTTTCTTCCAAATCACTTTTATCTATTGGTAAAAACATAATTTTCTCCATTCATCTACTTTAAATATTCTAATAATATTATGGACACGATAGAATACTCGTGTCCATCAAAATATATCTTTTAATTAACTTTAAATATTTCTATTACCTCATTATAATCTATAACCCATCTATCAGCTAATTCTTTAGCTCTTTGTTTAATTGTATCATTTTGTATATCTTCAATACCAAAAGCTGTCATTCCTGCGGCTTTGGCTGCAATAATTCCATTGGGAACGTCTTCAAAAACTAAACACTTATCAGGTTCCACACCTAGAAATTCAGCTGTTTTTAAATATACAAAAGGATGTGGCTTACCTTTTTCCACTTCACATGACGTTACAATATTATTAAAAAATTTTGATATGTCATGTTTTTCTAAAATTGCTTCTACAATTTCACGCCCATTACTTGTTGCAATGGCCATTTTTATTCCACGATTTTCCAAATATTGCAAAAAATCTTTAACTCCAGTTTTGAGCTCTACACGTTCTCGATATAATTTTAGTGCTAATGTTTTCCAAATATCTTTTATTTCATCTACAGTTAAAGAAAGTTTAAAATAATCTTTAAAAAATATGGCTGTTTCAGTAAATCCAGCTCCTTCTATTTGATTAGCTATCTCAGGAGTAACCACATGCCCACTTGACTGTAAAAATTCTATATCTATTTGCTCCCAAACCCACATAGAATCTACTAAAGTTCCATCTAAATCAAAAATTACTGCTTTATAATCCATGTTTCACCCCATTCTTAAATTTGGAGGGTATTTATTTTTTAGCTTATTATCTAAAGCTTTAACCCATCCCAGAGGAAAGCCATCTACACATATAACATAATATCCATTACTAACATTTTCTAAAAGAGTTTCTCCTTTTAAATATTTAATAACTTCTATATCAGTAGACTTAAAATTTATTGTATATTTAAAAAAATCTTTGTTATATGCCATACATAAAGCATGCGAAGGAATAAAGCTATTTTGCTTTATATCTCCAAGATATAATCCACTACGCAACGTTCTAATTTTTTCATGTTCAGGCATGTTCTTTGAAATAAGATAAAGTTTATTATTTTTTTCAATTACATATTCATTTAAATTCATATTAGTATTTTCTTTAAAAAATAAACTCACAAATTTATAATCTTTTAGTTGTTTATATAATTTTGAATTTAGTTTATTTAAATTATTACCATATTTTTTCTTGAGCAAACATATAAAATGACCTTCTCCCTTTATTTTATGTGGCCATAATCTAATAGATGTTCCATCAAAACCGTTAGAAAGACCATTTTTTGCGGTAAGTGGCACACTTTCAAAATTATCATGTTTATTTAAAAAATTGGCAATAATATTTTCATTCTCTAATAATGAAAATGTACATGTAGAATACAAAATCATACCATCAACTTTAAGCATTTTAGCTGCGCTTTCTAAAATTTCTGCTTGTAATTTATTAAAATATTTTATATCAAAATTTTCCCAGCTTTTAATAGCATTCTCATCTTTTCTAAACATACCTTCACCAGAGCAAGGAGCATCTATAATTATCTTATCAAAATAGCTTTCCCAAATAGTAGCTAATTTCTTTGGATCTTCACTTACAATCATAGCATTTTTAACTCCAAAGGCTTCAATATTTTTTTCTAATGTTCTAGCTCTTGAAAAGCTTATATCATTAACTACTAATATACCATCTGCTCCAATTTTCGTAGAAACTTGAGTGCTTTTGCCTCCTGGAGCTGCACATAAGTCGAGTACAAAATCATCTTTGTTTATTGGTAAAAAAGATATTGCGGCCATAGCACTTGGTTCTTGAATATAATATAAACCAGCAAAATAATATGGATGTTTAGCTGGTCGAACATCTTGATAATATTGCCCCTCTTCACACCAAGGCACAAGTTCTAAATTTTTAAAAGGATTAATTTCTTGCCAATCGGTTAGCTTAATTTTATTAGTATTTATTCGTATTCCTTTATACATAGATTGTTCAAAAGATTTAATATAATCGCTGTATTCATCTTCTAAAAGCTCTTTAATATTTTTTCTAAATTCAAGTGGAAGTTTTTCTTCAGTTATCATTTATAATTTTCCCTACATCTTTCTATTTTTTATGCCAATAACATTGTATAAGCTCCAGCTTCTACTGTAGCTCCTGCACCACCAAACAATAAAACTAACGCAAGTATCCCTCCAATAACAAGAGCTATTATTATCCCATTAGAATTTTTAGTTTTACTTTGTGGGTTTTGTTGAGGAGGTCTAATGCTTAAATATCCCAAAGATTGCTCTAGCGATTTAGATTGTTTTGTAGTATAATTGATATATTGACTATTTATATCATTTGTTGAACGGTGTTGTTTTAGTTCTCTTTTTCTTTGTTGATTATAAACTGTTTGTTTTATAATTTTATCTATCATAAAGGTTCCTCCTTTTGATAACCATTACTTAAATAATTAATCTTATTATAATTAATATAACAAAAAATAAAATTTATTCTTTAAATAATCTAAAAAATTTTTTCTTTTACAGCTTTTCCATTTAAATAGTTACATAAATCTCCCTGTTTAAAGCTATTTTTAGTCATTTCTTCAATGATCTCATCATGTATTTTCCACCAGCTAACACCCCAATTTGCAAATATAGCATAATCTTCTGGAACACGACCTATAATTCTCTGAATAACAATATCTTCTTTTAAATATCTCAAAAATGTGATTACTCGTTCTTTATATTCTTCTACAGAAATTAATTTAATTTCTCCATTTAAAAATTGCTGACCCATAATACTATCTTTAATCAAATATAGAGCATGGAGTTTCACATAGGTAAGATTTAATGAGCTAACTATTTTTGCACTTTCAATTACATCTATCATTTCATCCCAAGGTAAATTTAAAATTAAATGCACTACTGTTTCAAAGCCATATTTTTGTATTCTTAAAACTGCATCTATAAATTCAGCTAGAGAATGTCCTCTGTTTATTTTTTTTAAAGTCTTATAGTTAACTGTTTGTAATCCAAGTTCAATACAAACATCATAACCTGTTTTGTATTGAAAGTCTCTTAATGCTTCTAAATAGTTTTCATTTATACAATCTGGTCTAGTTGAAATACTTACCCCAACAATATTTTTATGTTGTATTTCAATTAACATTTTTTTAAAATTGGAAAGTGATGTATAAGTATTACTATAATTTTGAAAATATGCTATAAATTTCTTTGCATTATATTTTTTACCTATAAATTCTATATTTTCATTAAGTTGGGTTTTTATATCAATTGTGTCATCTTTTGTTTCAAAAGCAACTCCATCTTCACCACAATACGTACAGCCACCAGTACCGCAATTACCATCTCGATTTGGACAGGTGAAAGCCTGATTTATTGTTATTTTATAAACTTTTTCATTATATTT
>LJHE01000088.1 GCA_001983555.1 Candidatus Epulonipiscioides gigas | reverse complement strand
TATCTCATCTTTAAATATGATGGATAAATGGGTGTTGTCAAAATTAAATAGTGTTGTTCAAGGGGTAGATGAATTTTTAGCAGAATATAAAATATTTGAAGCGTCAAGACTTATGCAAGAATTTATAGATGATGTATCAAATTGGTATATTCGTCGTTCTCGAGAAAGATTTTGGCTTGGAGGAATGCCTCAAACAAAAATTGACGCATATATGACATTATTTACTATACTAGATGAGCTAATAAAAATTGCTGCTCCGTTTATACCTTTCTTAACAGAAGAAATATATCAAAATCTGGTTAGAACAAATGATAAAAACGCTCCAAAGAGTGTACATCTTTGTGATTTCCCAGTTGTAAATAAAGATTTGATAGATAAAAATTTGGAAGAAAATATGGACAGTGTATTAAAAATTGTAAATCTCGGTCGTGCTTGTAGAAATGAAGCAAATATAAAAACTCGTCAACCAATTGGTAAAATGTATATTGGAGCGACAAAAACTTTAGGAAATGAATTTATTCAAATAATAGCAGAAGAATTAAATGTTAAAGAAATAATATTTACAAGTGATGCAACAGACTTTATTTCTTATGCATTTAAGCCACAAATGCGTACGCTAGGACCAAAATATGGAAAACTTCTAAATGATATAAGAACAGCTTTACAATTATTAGATGGAGCTAAAGCTTTTAGTGAGCTAAACGAAAAAGGCGAGCTTGCTCTTATAATTAAAGGAGAAGAAATAATTCTTACAAAAGATGATTTATTAATTTCTACTGCTCAAAAAGAAGGCTATATTGCAGCAAGTGAAGCAGGTTTTACTACTGTAATTGATACTGAATTAACTAATGAGCTCATAGAAGAAGGTTTTGTACGTGAAATTATTTCAAAAATTCAAACTATGCGTAAAGATTCCGATTTACTTGTTCAAGACCATATTATAGTTGGATGCGACAAGAATAAGAAAATTGCTACTATAATAGAAAAAAATGCAGATTTGATTAAAAAAGAAGTGTTGGCTGATATTATAGAAAACAAAATTTCTAATGGAATTATAAAAGAATGGAAAGTAAATGGTGAGAATGTAACATTTAGTATAAGAAAAAATAAGTAATAAAAATTTTCCCCCAGTTTTCAAAATGGGGGAGTTTTTTATGTTTTTCCATTTTTGGCAACTTATTTTTATACTAATAAATTTTTGTTGCCTCATTAAATAGAGCTGCTATATTTTCAGGAGGAACATCAGGTAAAATAGCTTCATGACTTGGAGAAATAATAAGTCCAGTACTAAATATATTACGGAGCTCACGAACTTTATTAGCTACATCTTCAGGAGTACCATTTACAAGTAAATCTTGAGTATCAACTCCACCCGCAAAGGCTCCAATATCACCAAATTTATCTTTTAGTACTTGTGGATCCATTCCTGCTGCTTTTGCTTGGATAGGATGAACGACATCTACTCCTGCTTCAAATAAATCACCTATTATATCTGTTATAGAACCACAGGAATGATATATAACTTTAATTCCATAAGAATGAATTAAGTTTACTAGCTCTTTTACACCTGGAATTATAAATTCTCGTACCATTTCTGGAGATAGCATAAGGCAACGTTGACTGCCCATGTCATTACCAATTAAAACTGCATGTATTTTTCCTTTTGTAGCATCCAAAAAAAATTTATTTGCTGCTAAATAAAAATCTAATATTTTTCTATCGACTGCTTTATATATTTCTGGATTAGCAATCATATTCATAAGTGCATTTTCCATTCCAAATGCTGCACATGTATCTTGAAAGTGAGAAGACCACAAAATACCCATTACAACTTTATCTTTTGGAGCTTGCTCAACTACCTCAAGACATTCTTTTGGATCAATATATTTTTTAGGATCTGGCCAGTCAAACCCTTCAAGGTCTTCTAATGTTTGAGCTTCTGCAAAACATCCAAGGTCAGTAAGTGTTCTTTCATGAGAATCTACTTTACTATCACCATACCAATTAAATGCTGCATGAATTGCATCTGCATATTCTGAGTGATATGGTAATTCAACTGCATAAAAATCATCACCAACTGCAATTTTAAGCTCATGAAAATCTTTGACTTTATAATATTCAAATAATGCAGGCAATGCATCTCTATCTGGTACACCAAGCCATGCTGCGGGTCTATCAACGGGTTTTCTTTCTACTGTTGCATAAAAACGTTCTATACTATTCATAATATAAGCTCCTTTTTATATATTAACTGCTCATATAAATTATATCATAATTATAGAAGATTATCCCTAATTTTTCCAAAATAAAATTCTATATCAAATCAAATTCATCCCAGTCCCTAGTAAGTATGTGCTAATTGCTAAAAATTGATAAAATTGTTTGAAAATATAAAAAATGTGGTATACTCTTTAAAAAGATTAGGAGTTTACCACATGAAAATTTTATTGATAGATGGGCTTAGTATAGCCAATAGAGCATTTTATGGGTTACCCTTGCTCAGCACAAAAGAAGGTATTTTTACAAATGCAATTTATGGATTTTTAACTATTCTATTTAGCTTAATAGAGAAAGAAAATCCAGATTTATTAGCGGTAACATTTGATGTCAGTGCTCCAACGTTTAGACACCAACATAGTACATTTTATAAATCCAACAGAAAAGGCATGCCAACTGAGCTTAAAATGCAAATTCCATTATTAAAAGAAATAATAGATGCTATGGGTATTTTTAGAATAGAAAAAGAAGGCGTTGAAGCAGATGATTTACTTGGAACGATTGCAAAACATGCTCAAGATTTAGGACATGATATAATCATTGTTTCAGGTGATCGTGATTTGTTGCAAGTAGCAACAGAAAAAATTCAAATTAAAATTCCAAAGACCAAGAAAACAGGTACAGAAATAGAAAGTTATTTTGCAACAGATGTAATTGAAAAATATGGTGTTACACCTTGTGAATTTATTGATGTTAAAGCTTTAATGGGAGATAGCTCTGATAACATACCTGGAGTTGTTGGGGTGGGTGAAAAAACTGCTCTAAAACTTATAACACAATTTCATTCTATTGAAAACTTATATGAAAATATTGACAAAGTAAAGGGTGCTAAACTAAAAGAAAATCTTGTTACTTATAAGGAGCAAGCATTTGATAGTAAATTTTTAGCTACTATAAAAACAGATGTGCCTCTTGATATTGATTTTGAAAAATTTAATTTTACTTTAGGACTAAATCAAACATTAAGCTCCCTTTGGGAAAAATTAGAATTTAAAAAATTGCTTGAAAAATTTAAAGTGAAACCAACAATAAAAGATACTATTGTGATTAACAAAGTAAACATTGATACTTTGACAAATTTAAAATCAACTGCTTTATTTGTTGTTATAGAAGAGAATTTAATTTATATGGGCATAAATGAAAATGAGAGAAATTATTTTGTCAAAGGAAATTTAAAAGATACAAATGATTTGAAAACTGTAAAAATATTTTTTGAAGATGACAATATTTCTAAAATATTACATGAAAGTAAAAAAATAAGACATTCATTGTATAGTTTTGGAATAAATATAAAAGGTAATGTTTTTGATACAGCTATTGCCTCTTATCTAATAAATCCATCTCAAGCAGATTATGAGTTATCAACTCTTACACATCATAATAATATCATACATGAGGACAAACTAGTTGGAACAGGGAAAAATCGTATTTTATGGAAAAATTTAGATGAGTATATATTAATACAGCAAGTTTGTATTCGTGCAAATGAACTTTCTAAGCTAAAAATAACTCAAACGCAAGAGCTTCAAGCAAATAATATGTTTGAATTATTTTGTAATATCGAAATGCCACTTTGCAAAGTTTTATTTGATATGGAAATATTAGGAATAAGTATAAATTCTAAAATTTTAAAGGAATTCGGTAAAAAGCTCGATATATTAATTGAGAACATAGAAAAAGAAATTTATATATTAGCAGATGAAAAATTTAATATTAGTTCTTCCAAACAACTTGGTACAATTTTATTTGAAAAACTTGATATTCCAGTAATTAAAAAAACTAAAACAGGATATTCAACAGCAGCTGATATTTTAGAGAAACTTAAAGATAAATATGAAATTGTTGCAAAAGTTTTAAAATATAGGCAATATACCAAGCTAAAGAACACTTATGTGACAGGGCTTTTAAAAGTCTTAACTAATGATAATAAAATTCATTCAACTTTTAATCAAACTATTACTGCCACAGGACGTATTAGTTCAACAGAGCCTAATTTACAAAATATTCCTATGAGATTTGAGTTAGGGCGTGAAATTCGTAAAGCTTTTGTACCAAGTAGTGAAGACTATGTTTTTTTAGATGCAGATTATTCTCAAATTGAGCTTAGAGTCCTTGCTAGCATGTCTAATGATTTTAATATGCAAAAAGCATTTCTTGAAAATATTGATATTCATACATCAACGGCAAGTGAAGTTTTTGGAATAGATGTTGAAAATGTAACTACTAAAGAACGTAGTGCAGCAAAAGCAGTTAATTTTGGAGTGGTATATGGAATAGGAGCATTTTCGCTTGCAGATGATATACATGTATCACAGAAAGAAGCTTCTGAATATATTGAAAGTTATTTTGAAAAATATCCTAAAGTAAAAAGCTTTTTAGATAATCTTGTAGAAGATGCAAAAAAAACTGGTTATGGAGTTACTCTATTAAATCGAAAACGAAAAATTGATGAATTATACTCTACTAAATTTAATATAAGAGAATATGGCAAAAGAATTGCTATGAATATGCCAATTCAGGGAACGTCTGCTGATATTATTAAAATTGCAATGATTAGAGTTCATAAAGCATTAGAAAATACTCGCTCAAATCTTATTTTAACAGTTCATGATGAACTTTTGCTTGAAGTTCATAAAGATGAAGTTCAAAAAATATCCCAAATATTAAAATATGAGATGGAAAATGCAGTTTCACTTTCTGTACCATTACTTGTTGAAGTAAAAAGGGGCGATAGTTGGTTTGATACCAAATAAATAATTATAAACTTCCCTCTTTATAAAATTTCTTAAAGAGGGAGTATAAAAAAGGAGCATAAAAAATGATACTAGGAATTGTAGGAGGAATTGGTGCAGGCAAAAGTACAGTAGTACAAATAATGAAAGAGCTTGCAAATATATTTGTAATTGATGTAGATAAAATAGGACATGCTATTTTAGCAAAAGACGCTCTAGCATATAATGAAATAATTGAAGAATTTGGAGATAAGATTTTAGATGATGAAAAAAATATTATAAGAAAAATACTTGGCGAGATCGTATTTAATGATCCTATAAAACTTTTAAAACTTAATCAAATTTCGCATCCTAAAATTTATATGGAGGTGGAGCGTATTTTAAAGTCTATTGACATGAAAAAGTATAAATATATAGTTATTGATTGTGCCTTATTATTTGAAATAGGGTTAGATCATTTAGTAGACAAAATAATCGGAGTATATGCTTCGGAACAAGTAAGAGCTGCTCGGATAATGAAAAGAAATAATATTTCATATGAAAATGCTCTTGTAAGGATTAGAAAACAAAAATCTTGGCAAGAATTACAAAGTAGAATAAATTATTTTATTAATAATGATGGAAACGATGAAAATTTACAAAAAAATATTAAAGATATATTAGAGGTGATCTTATGATAAATAAAACAAAATGCAAATTTATTGTAGGTATAGGATTATTAGTTGGAATAATAAGTGCTATTTTTACAGCATACAAGCTCTATCCAAGACCACATTTTGAATATGTTAAAGATGTCGCTAATTTATATGACCTTGATCCTCTACTTATATATTCTATTATTCAAACAGAAACGCATTTTGACCATTTAGCTGTTTCAAGAAGCGGTGCCAGTGGATTTATGCAAATTATGGAACCAACAGGTCGTTGGATTGCAACAGAGCTCGAAATAGAAGATTATGAAAAAAAGGACTTGTTTAATCCATATATAAATATTAGGATGGGTTCTTGGTATATAGCACGACTTATTAAAAATTATAAAGGAAATCTTAATACTGCTCTTATGGCATACAATGCTGGAAGTGGTAATGTTGCAAAATGGCTTGGAGATACAAGGTATAGTAATGACGGTAAAATCATACATACAATACCATTTAAAGAAACAAAAGAATATGTTGAAAAAGTAAATTTTCATTATTTTGTATATGATTTTTTATATTAAATAAAAAAGAGGAAAACAATGAAAAGACTTATATATATAATTATATTAATACTTTTTGTGGGATGCCACTCACAAATAGAAGATACACCCAATTCAAAAGAAATTGTGTTTGTTGAAAAAAATGAAGAAAATCAAGATCTTGATTTTAACTTAGAAAGCTTAAAAGCAGATGATAAGTTAATTATGGCATCAAATATACCAAAGACATTAAATCCTATTTTAAATACAGATGCAGATATTGCTCAAATGCTAAATTTAATGTTTGATACACTTATAAATATTGAACAAGATGGAAGTGTAAGTCCTAATCTTGCAAAATATTATACTATCAACTATGAAAATAATAGCGTAATTGTAGTGCTTGAAGATAATATTAAATGGCATGATGGAACAATGCTAGATGCTTTTGATGTCGTATATTCAATACAACTACTTAAAGAAACAGAAGATAGTATATATCATGTGAATTCTAGAAACATGTCATATGCGCTAGCATTAAGTTCTAATACTGTTCAAATTTTTTACAATCATTCATTTAGTGGTGTTCTTCAGACACTTTTTTTTCCTGTAATACCTGAACATATTTATGCTAAAAATGTAAATTCTGCACCAATTGGAACAGGAGCATATAAATTGGCCTTTGAAACACCACAAAAATTTATATCGCTCATTAGTAATGAGGATTATTTTAAAGGTAAACCAAATATTCCATTTATTGAAGTATATTATACTCCAGATAATGTTACTGCACTCGCAATGTTTGACAGAGATAAGTTGGATGTAGTATATACAGAAACAATGAATTGGTTCAAATATGATAAAAATGCTAAAGTATATGAAATTCCCCTTAATAAATATGAGTTCATTGGAATAAATTTTGACAATAAAATATTAAGAAATATAAATGTACGAACTGCTTTAAATTGTGCTATTGATAAGCAAAATCTTATTAATATTTATTATTTGGGTAAAGGCGTGGTTTCTAGTACACCCATTAGCCCAAATAGCTATTTATATAATGGGTATGAAGAAAAATTAACCCGTGAAATGACACAAATTTCGCTAACAAAAGCTGGATTTACTTTAGAAAATCCTCTTAAACTGGAAATGCTTATTAATAAAGATAACCAAGAGAGACTATTGGTTTCAGAAGAAATTATAAAAATGTATGCTGAATATGGAATTATCATTATACCTGAATATGTTGATGAGGTAACATTTAATAAACGTGTTTATAATAAAGAGTACGAATTATTTTTTGGTGGTTGGAAATTTTCATACATGCCAGATTTTTCTTTTATTTTTCATTCTAAATCAGATAATTTTATAAATTATGTAAATAAAGATATGGATTTATTACTGCATAATGCATTTGTTGCAAAAGAACATGAATTATTAGAGGCATATGATCAATTACAACTTTATATTCAAAAAGAGCTACCATATATAAGTTTATTTTTCAAATATGGAGCTTTAATAACAGATGAGCGTATTAGTGGCGAAGTTTTTCCATTACCTTTAAATATTTATAACAACATCCAACTGTGGACAATAGAATAATAAATATTTTATACAAATCTCCACATGTCTTTTAGGACATGTGGGAGTTAGTTTACTCTCCATAACTTATTTTTTTATTATATTTTTATTGCTAATCATATATAAATAAGATATAATAACAGTTATATGGAGGGAATTTATGATAGTAGAAAAATATCTTGAAGAAGCTAAGCAGGGTAATGCAGAAGCTCAATTTTATTTAGGTGTAATTTATGCCACGGGAGAAAATGATTCTGCAAATTTTAAGAAAGCATTCAAATGGTTTAAAAAATCAGCTAAAGCTGGATTTGCTGATTCTCAATATAATTTAGGTGTGTGTTATGCAAATGGAAAAGGAACTTTTAAGAACTTACATAAAGCATTTAAATGGTTTAAAAAAGCTGCAGAGCAAGGTCATTCAAAATCACAATGTAGCGTAGGAGCATATTATTCAAAAGGTAAGGCTTATATCAAAGCAATTGAATGGTATGAAAAAGCAGTAAAACAAGGCAATGCTACTAGTCAATGCAATTTGGGAATATGTTACGAGAAAGGTAGAGGTATTACTAAAAATTTAGTCAAAGCTACTTTATTGTACACAAAAGCTGCCGAACAAGGTAATGCAAAAGCTCAGGCTAAACTAGGTAGCTGGTATTATACAGGAGATATTCTTATTAAAGATGTAGATAAGGCATTCGATTTGTTTAAAAGAGCTGCAAAACAAGGAGATGTTGATGCTCAATATAGTCTAGGAGTTTGTTATTATACAGGAAATGGAGTTCAACAAGATTTAAACAAAGCATTTAAATGGTATACAAAAGCTGCAGAGCAAGGTGACTTAAGAGCTATATGTAATTTAGGTGTTTGTTATGCAAATGGACAAGGTACACAAAAAAATTTAAAAAGAGCTTTTGACCTTTATAAAAAAGCCGCTCAAAAAGGTAATATAAAAGCTCAACGCAATTTAGGTATATGTTATGCAAATGGAGATGGTATCAGACAAGATGCAGATGAAGCCTCTAAATGGTTAAAAAAGAGTACCAAAATAAAAATTTAATTTTTTGCACCTTTTAAGGTGCTTTTATATTGCATTTTATTCAATATAAATATATAATTAATTATGACATAATTTAAACTTATTATATACATTAAATATTTTACTAAAAATAATTTTTATTATAGAAAGGATGTCTTATGGAAATTGAAATGTATAAAAAAGATGCTGAAGATGGCAATATAGAGGCGCAATATAATTTGGGTAAATATTATTTGAACGGCAATATTGATGGAGAAGGTAAAGATTTAAAAAAAGCATTTATATGGTTAAAAAAATCGGCTGATCAAGGTTATTCTTTAGCCCAATATAAGCTTGGGGTATGTTACTTAAACAGTTATGGTGTTACTAAAAATACAAATAAAGCTATTGAGTATTTTGAAAAGTCGGCAAATCAAAATAATGACTTAGCTCAATATGAATTAGGATTATGTTATTTAAATGGAATAGGTGTTGCTATAAGTTTTGCTAAATCTTTTGAATGGTTGGAAAAATCTGCAAAACAAAATAATGCTAAAAGTCAATATTGGATAGGTATATTTTATTATAGTGGGTATTATGTTTCTAAAGATCTTAATAAAGCTATTATATTTATTAAAAAATCAGCGGAAAATAATTATGACAAGGCACAATATAATTTAGGAGTATGTTATGAAACTGGAAATGGTGTTGTACAAGATTTTTCTAAATCTTTAGAGCTGTATAGAAAAGCAGGAGAGCAAGGACATTCTAAAGCTCAGTATGCATTGGGAAAATATTATGCAAATTGCAAAAATGTAGAATATGATTTAGAAAAATCTGCTATATGGTATGAAAAATCAGCAGAAAAAGGATATGATAAAGCTCAATATAAGTTTGGTTTATGTTTTGCAAATGGCTATGGTGTTGAAAAAGATTTATCACAAGCATTTTCCTTTTTTTATAAATCAGCTAAACAAGGTAATGTTAGAGCTCTGTATGAACTGGCTTACTGTTATGAAAATGGGTTAGGTGTTGATAAACACATGAGTAAAGCATTTGAAGCTTATAAAGATGCGGCTGAAAATGGTTATGCAAAAGCTCAATACAAAGTAGGTGTATGTTATGAAAATGGAAAAGGTGTTATGAAACTTTTAAATAAAGCCTTTGAATGGTATGAAAAATCAGCTAATCAAGGTAATTCAAAAGCACTATGTGAACTTGGGATATGTTATGTAATGAAAAAAGGTGTTAAACAAGATTTAAACAAAGCATTTGAATGCTATAAAAAGGCTGCTAATCAAAATGACCCTACTGGTCAATGGCTATTGGGTTTGTGCTATAAAACAGGAAGAGGAGTTACTAAAGATTTAACTAAAGCTGCATGGTGGTACATAAAATCGGCTGAACAAGGAGAATTACAAGGACAATATGATTTAGCTCTATGTTATATAAATGGAGAAGGAATTGGAAAAAACTTAATTAAAGCACGTGAATGGCTAGTAAAAGCTACTATACAAGGGCACCATGAAGCAAAGAAATGTCTAAAAGAATTGTTAAAGGCTAATTTAGAATTACAAAATGAAGAAACTAGAAAAATTTTTGAAGAACCATAATAGAATTTTAAAAGAAATAATAAATTTTGCACCTTTTAGGTGCTTTTATTTCATGCTTGAGAGCAAAATATATGTTGTTTAAAATTTTTAGTATGAAAGGAGCAATCAATGAAAATTATAGAGTATAAAAAAGCTGCTAAAGCAGGTAATTTAGAAGCTCAATTTAATTTAGCTTTATGTTATAAAAATGGTATTGGAGTTATTAAAAATCAAAAAAAAGCATTTGAATGGTTTAAAAAATCGGCTAATCAAGGATATGCTAAGTCTCAAAATGATTTGGGAATGTGTTATGAATATGGCAGAGGCGTTTCTAAAAATTTATCAGAAGCAGTTGAATGGTATAAAAAAGCTGCTCATCAAGGTTTGGATACTGCTCAGTGTAATTTAGCTCTTTGCTATTATGTTGGAAATGGAGTTGAACAAGATGTAATAAAAGCTTCTTATTGGTTACAACGAGCAGCTGACCAAGGTTATGTTAAAATAGAAAATACTGTAGATTTAGTTTTAAACTATAGAAATAAAAATATGATAAAAAAAGAACTAGAATCATCAAGAAAACTTGATTGGGTTATAGAACGCTTAAATCAAAATTTGGTATATTATAACAAAGAGGAATATATAAATAAAACCTATACTAAATGGTTTCAAAATTTAGTAAATTCTGCGGAACAAGGTAAAGTATTAGCTCAATTTACATTGGGTTTGTATTACTTAAATGGCGAAGACGGTAATAAAGATATAATAAGAGCTATTTTATGGCTGAAACAGGCTGCAGACAAAGGGCACGCTCAAGCTCAAAATTATGTAGGAATGTTTTATTATCATGGAGAAGGACTTAATCAAGACTTATCAGAAGCATTCTTCTGGCTAAAAAAATCCGCTGAACAAGGTGATGTTGAGGGACAATATAATTTGGGGCGTTGTTATAAATTTGGTATTGGTGTTGATAAAAATTTATCAGTAGCTAGTACATGGCATGAAAGAGCGGCATCTCAAGGACATATAGTTGCTCAAAATAATCAAGGTATATGTTATAGAAATGAAGAAAATATTACAAAAGATTGGGCAAAAGCGTTTGAAGAAATTGAAAAATATGCAAAATTAGGACAACCAGATGACCAATTTAATTTGGGAATATGTTATCAGGCTGGACAAGGTGTAACTAGAAATTTTTCACAATCATCTAATTGGTATAAAAAAGCTGCTAAACAAGGTAATTTAGATGCTCAAGATAGTTTAGGTTATAGCTATAGATATGAAAGAAATGTTAGTATAAGTTGGTATAAACAAGCCGCTAAACAAGGTGATGCTAGAGCTCAATTTAATTTAGCAGTATTTTATAAAAATGGATTGGGTATAAAAAAAGATGAGGCTAAAGCATTCTATTGGTATGAAAAAGCAGCTGAGCAAGGTGAAATTATAGCTCAATATAGTTTAGGAAAATTTTATAGTCTTGGTGCAGGTGTTCCTAAAGATGATACAAAAGCTTTTTTCTGGTATGAAAAACTTGCTAATCAAGGATTATGTAATGCACAATATGATTTAGCACTGCTTTATAGAACGGGATCAGGAGTTAAAGCAGATTTAACTCAAGCAACATATTGGTATGAAAAAGCAGCTGAGCAAGGCTTAGATAGTGCTCAATTTGATTTAGGATTATGTTATGAAGTTGGTGCGGGTGTTGAAAAAAACCTAGAGAAAGCATTCCAATTGATTGTAACTGCTGCTGAACAAGGTAATTTTTATGCACTATTTAATTTAGGAGTACGCTTTGCAATAGGAGATGGTGTTGATAAAGATATAGAAAAAGCATTAGAATTACTTGAAGAAGCAGCAGAACAAGGATTTTCAGAGGCTGAACAATATGTGAAATTATTAAAAGAAACACCAGAAGGAAAAGCACTAGAAGAGGCTAAAATAAAAAAAGCTAAAAATAATAAAAATACTAAAAAAGGACGTAGATAAAGCTGACTACATTTACGCATAAATGAGAAGGACTTGGATTACAAAGTTGGAATTTCCATTGGACTTTACTCTCTATAATTTCCTTCCCTTTTTTTAAAATGTTTTACATATATTTTATTGTATAAAATATATAATAATTATAAAATAATATATTTAAAATTTGTACTATAATATTTTAATTCCCCCTTGACT
>LJHE01000087.1 GCA_001983555.1 Candidatus Epulonipiscioides gigas | reverse complement strand
ACCTCTATAGGTGGTGTGATGAATTGCTAAAATCTCTTGACTTTATAGACTAAATATAATATAATCAGTTTATAGTTCAGGGGCGGGACGACCCGTAGAGCTTGCTAAATTTAGAAAAAATTAATTATTTAGGAGATATGGTCGTATCTCCTGTTTGCATTATATATCACTTATAATTGAACATGAAGAGCAATTTTCTAAGATTGTCATCTCATATGATATAAAAGCTTATCTCGTATAATGTAGTTTAAATATTAATACCTATCTACTAATAATAAAAAAATCCCTAAAAATAGCGACAATATAATATTTCTATTGCTTATTGGTTTATTTTTTAATTAATATTTGTTTTTTCTAAAAGAGATACAAAATCGTTAACCGGTAGAGGTCTACTAAATAAATATCCTTGAATTGTGTTAAATCCTAATTTTTTTAAAATATCTAGTTGTTCTTCCGTTTCAATCCCTTCAACAACTGTTTTTAAATTTAACTTGTTGCTCATGTGTATAATACTTTCTAAAATAAATTTGGATTTTGGATCGTCAATTAAATCATTAACTAATGACTTATCAATTTTAATCTCATTTATGGGCATCTTATTTAAGCGAGCTAAACTTGAATATCCTGTACCAAAATCGTCAAGTGATAATTTTAAACCATTTTCCTGCAAATATAATAATGTGTTCTCAAGATTTTGATTATTATCATAGTCTACGCTTTCAGTAAATTCTAAACATAATTGGTTTGGTCTTATATTATATTTTTCAAGTAAATTTAATATAAAAGATGTAAAATTAGTTTCTCCTAAATGTTTCATAGACACATTAACTGAAATTGGGATATCTATATTATATTTATTTATATACTGACAGGTTTTTTTCCAAACATATTTATCTAATTTGATAATATAACCATTTTCTTCAAATGCAGGGATAAAGTCGATAGGACTTATTAGTCTTTGTTTTTTATAATTCCACCTAACTAGTGCTTCAGCACCATTAATTTGATTAGTAACAAAATCATATTTTGGTTGATAAAATACTTCAAAATCTTCATTTAATAAAGCATCTTCAAAATCTCTTATCAGAATATTGGTTACACTCTCCTTATTATCTTTACTAGATTGTATAGAAATAATTCTGTCAAGATTATTTATTATTTTAGTTATCAATATAGATTGTTCTCGTTTTCTAACTAAATCATCTATGTCTATAATACTTATTGTAAACTGCTTTAATTTCCCATTATTATCATATTCTTTATTTTGAACACTTAATTTTATGTATCTTGGTAAATTTCTAATTCGTTTTTGAGAAATCACACTTTTAAGAGAATATTGCCACAAGTTTTGTTCTATAAGTTGTATATCTAGCCAGTTTTTAATTTTTTTATTTTCATTTATATTATACAAATTTAACGGAGCCAAATTTATAATATTATTATATTTAAAATTATCTCCTACTTTAATTAAATCGTATTCGGGACAAGTGGTCTCTTGTAAAGTTAAAGTTTTATAATGAATATTTACTAAATATTTTGATTTATAATCAGGAGATTTAACTATACTACTAGAAGCTTTAACAGAGTAGTTTTCGCATATTATTATATTGCAAAATATAGCAATAAGTTTGTTATTTGTTTTTTGATATATACGACCATAAGTTTTTAATAAATATACTTTTGAATTACTATCAGTCCATGGATAAATTAATTCAAACTCCTCAAATTTATTAAGTTTAAAGAGTTGTCTCATTTTACCCATGACAAGATAACGATAATTTTTTGATATTCCATTAAACCAATATTCAAAAATTTCATTTTCACTTAATTTGGAGAGCAAAATCCTATCTTCTTCAGGTAAAATGATAGGAGCTAATTTATTACTATTTTCTTTTTTTAAGGTTAATTTCCATACTCCAAACATATTAGTATACATGTTAGCATCAATTATATTTTGCATTTAAACATTCCTCCTATATTAAAATGTAAGTATTCTCATCTATATCATTAAATTTTTAATTTTATTTTATATTTTATGAATTTAAACTATAAATATACATTATTGTTGAATATATAAGAAAAAATATTAATTTAATTTTAAAAATAAAATAATAGTCATTAATGAATGATACTTTATCAAATATTATAAGTTGATTATATAATATAAAATGAAGAATTGAAGTGTAAATGTCAAAAAAGGGATATACGCTATGAAATAAAACTTTTATATATTTAAAGATTTTAAAATCAGTATAAAAAATTTCATCTACAAGATAAAGTAATATACTTTTTATGAATATATACTAAATTATGTCTATAAAAAGCATATATTTACAGTAAATAATTTTAATTACAGACATACTATAAAATTATAGTACATATACATATATATGATTAAATAAAATCAAAAAAATTGGAGATGAATACTATGAAAAAAAGTTTATATTTCTTATTAGCAATGACATTAACATTAAGTATAACAGGTTGTGGTCCAAATGTTAGTGAAGTTGAAGATACTGCTTATCCTGCAAGACCAATTAATGCAGTTGTTCCATTTGGAGCAGGTGGAGGTACCGATGTTTGGGGACGTGCATTAATGGATGGCATGTCAAAAGCTTTTGGAACTACTATTACTGTAACAAATGTAACTGGTGGTTCTGTAGGTTCGACAGGAGTAAATCAAGTTTGGAGTGCAAAGCATGATGGATATACTATAGCATGTACATAAGAAACAGTTCAAGATTTGGCGAAAAATGCAAAATCCTATTTATATTAAAAATTTCTTAATAATGGCGTACTGTACACCTCTATGCAGTCTGAGAATATTTTCTCGTTCCACACTCCTTTTTTAGTTAAATATTTCTTTACTAAACTATATTTCAGTATAGCCTAAAACAAGAAGACTTAAACGTATTTACAGAAATATTTTTACTTATTTTATATTTATTAATAACAGTTACTAACACAATTTATAATATTACCTTTTTGGAATTGTCTAAGATTATCAATTGCAACGTCTAATAAACGCTGGCGACTTTCTTTTGGTGCCCAACTTATATGCGGTGTAACAATACAATTTTTTGCTTCTAATAGTACATTATCATTTTTAATTGGCTCTACACAAACTACATCAAGTCCTGCAGCATATACTTTTCCAGAATTTAGAGCATTTGCTAAATCTTGCTCCACAATTAATGGACCTCTTGAATTATTGATAATTATTACGCCATCTTTCATTTTAGCAATGTTCTCTTTACATATAATACCTTCAGTGTCTGGTAAAAGTGGGCAATGTAATGAAATAACATCTGAACGTTTGAAAAGTTCATCTTTAGAAACATATTCCGCAATTTGTTTACCTTCTTCTGTCTCATACTTATCACATGCAAGAACTTCCATTCCAATGGCTTTTGCAATTCTACCAGTATTTATACCAATATTTCCAAAGCCTATGATACCAATGGTTTTTCCAGCGAGCTCAATAAGTGGATAATCCCAAAAACAAAAATCAGAAACAGTTTGCCATCTTCCTTTTTTTACTTCTTCTGAATGATGTCCAATATGATGACAAATTTCTAATAAAAGCCCTATTGCAAATTGTCCCACTGCTTGAGAGCCATAAACAGGTACATTACAAACAACAATACCTTTCTCTTTAGCTGCAACAATATCTATAATATTATATCCTGTTGCCAGAACACCAATAAATTTTAAATTCGGAGCTTTTTCAATTATTTCTTTATCTAATGGAGTTTTATTAGTATAAATTGCTTCTGCATCACCAATTCTTTCTAATATTACTTGGTTATTAAACTCTGTTCTATCATATACAGTTAAATCACCGAGCTCTTGAAGCGGTTCCCAACTAAGTTCACCAGGATTTAATGTATGTCCATCCAAAACCACTATTTTCATTTATTTATCCTCCAACATTTGATATATTTTTTAACATTTAAAATGTCTGATTTACTTTAACATATACAGCAAATCTTTTAAAGGCAAATAGTTATCAAAAAATAATATTTTATATATTGATATACATTTATGAAAAATGTTAATACTATATATAATTCTAATATATATTCTTTTGAGAAATATAAGAAGATGACATTCCTACATTCTTTTAGGAATGTAAGTTTCAACTATAAGAAATGAGAAATAAAGTTATGTATAATAATTTAACAATTTTTACAATAATAGTAATAATATTATTTATTCCGCTTATATGCAATTTAATTTTGTCAAAAATATCGTATAAAACGAATTCTGAAACGAGCTCAAAATTAAACACTAAAAATCAAAATCAATTTCTTCTACAACAAATAGATTATATGTCACCACGAGAATTTGAAATATTAATATATAAATTATATAAAAAAATGGGATATAGTGGAACGATTATTACATCTCAAACTAATGATTATGGAGCAGATATTTTAGCAATAAAACAAACTGAAGGAAAATATGAAAAAATTGCTATAGAAGTGAAGTATTATAGTAACACAAATAAAGTAGGAAATGATGTAGTAAGAAGTATTGTTGGTGGACAAAAATATTATAGAGCAGACAGTGCAACTGTTATTACCACATCAACCTTTACAGCTCCTGCTATAAAACAAGCACAAGGATGTAATGTAGAATTAATAGATAGAAAAGGTTTAGAAGATTTATTGCTTAAATATATGATTTAAGTTTTTCCACTTTCTATAGTGGAATACATATACGAGATTTTGTATTACTATTATCTTAGCTATTTTAAATATTTTCTAAATGCAAAAATTACCTTTAATTTTAACTTTAAATATGTTATACTTTTTGAGCTGTACAAATTTTATCTATATTAAAGGAGATTTGAAATGCGAGAAAAAATTTTAATGAATACTGGCTACAAGTTTTTTGAAGGCGATATTGGAAAAGACCCTATAGTAACTCATCAAGAAACATATATGATGAGCAAAACTGTACGTGGACGTGGACCTGAAAGTACTTCTTATTATGATGCAGACTGGCAAGATGTAACATTACCACATGATTTTGTTATTAATGGCAAATATTCAGATAAAAATAACGGACCTCATGGTTCTCTAAAGCGCAACAATGCCTGGTATAGAAGATACTTTAAGCTAGAAGAAACTGATGCTAATAAAAGACTTTCCTTTATATTTGAAGGTGTTGGGAAAAATACTAAAATTTGGATAAATGGTCATCTAATGGGCACAAATTCAAGTATGTATAATACTTTTGAAATTGATTTTAGTGCTGTAGCAAGAATAGGAGAAATTAATACTCTTGCTGTTTATATAGACAACTCAGATTTTGAGGGTTGGTGGTATGAAGGTTCTGGAATATATAGAAATGTTTGGCTTTTAAAAACTGCTCTTGTGCGTCTTTGTTGGTGGGAAAACTATATAAATCCAGTTCATATTAAGGATGATGATTTTGAAATTGAAGCTAGTGGTCTTCTACAAAATTATTCTTATGAAACAAAAAATGTTACAATAAAATATGCTCTAAAAGATAAAGATACACTTATTGAACTTGGACAAAAAGAAATAACAATCAACTCAGGAGATAATATACCTTATAAGGAAACATTAAACTATTCCAATTTAAAAAGATGGAGCATTGAAAATCCTTACCTTTATCAAATAATTGTAAGCATTGAAGAAAATGGAAATAAAATAGATGAAATTGTTACAAACATTGGATTTAGAACAGTAGAGTTTAATCCTGATAAAGGAGTTTTTATAAATGGTGAGCATGTAAAGCTCAAAGGCGTGTGTATTCATCAAGACCACGGAAGCTTAGGTGTTGCTGTACCAAAAGCTGTTGAAGAATATAGAATTCAGAAGCTTAAAGAAATGGGTGTTAATGCATATCGTTGTGCTCATAATAATCCATCTATTAATATTTTAGACTTATGTGATAAATATGGTATAGTAGTAATGGATGAAAATCGCTGGTTTGAAACTAGTAAAGAAGCTTTCTCGCAAATAGAATCTATGGTTAAACGAGATAGAAACCATCCGAGTGTTATTATATGGTCAGCTGGAAATGAAGAACCAGAACAAAGTACTATAGTAGGAAAACATATCTTAGAAGATATCAAAATGTTTATCAAGCGATTTGATAAAACTCGTCCTGTAACACTTGCTCTAAATGGTGGATTTTATGGTTCTCAAGCATCTTTAGCATCTGACACATTAAGTATAAATTATGCAATCAAATTCTATGACACTTCTCATGAAATTCATAGTGATAAATGTATTCTTGTTACAGAAGCAGGAGCAACTAGAAATCCTCGTAGTGTTTATTTTTCAGAAGATACAGCTCTTGGGACAACATCATATGATATACATTTCCCATCTTTTGGAGAAACATTTAGACGTTTTTGGAAAGAAATAAATACTCGTGATTATATCGCTGGAATTTTCTATTGGCCTGGAATTGAATATAGAGGAGAAACAGTTTATCCACAAGTGACAAATGTTGGTGGAGGTCTTGATAATTGTTGCTTTGAAAAAGATAATTTTTATTTGCTCCAAGCGTTTTGGAAAACTGAGCCAATCCTTCATATATTCCCTCACTGGAATTTATTTGGTCATGAAGGTGAAATGATTAAAGTAATGACTTATTCTAATTTAGATGAAATAGAGCTCTTCTTAAATGGAAAATCAATTGATAAGCAAAAAGTTAATTTTTATGACCAAAATGAGTGGAGCGTTCCATTTGAGCTAGGTGAACTTGTAGCAGTTGGATATAAAGATGGAAAAGAAGTTTTAAGAGAGTCAGTTAAAACAACTAAATCAGAAAGCTCTATTCACTTAAAAGCAGATAATAAACCAAATGAAGAAGGCGTTGTAATTCTTCGAGCTTATGCAACAGATGAAGATGGTCTTTTTGTGCCAACCAGTAAACTTTTAATTAATCATAAAGTTGAAAATGGCGTGTTGCTCGGAGCAAGTGCTGGTAATTCATTAGACCACACTCCTGTTTTAGCAGATGCACATGCATTAAATGCTGGCTTATTACAAATTATTGTAAAACAAACAGACAAAGATATACCTGTGAAAGTAACAATTACAAGTGGAGATATGAAAGCAGAATTTAGTGGCGATTTCCTTACAGCTCCAGAAAAACAAGTTCCAGCTCAAACTGATAAAATGGACTTACCTAACTTTAGAGTATGGCCAATCGTAGCAGAAGTTGACCTAGAAGAGCGAGTTAACTATAACGATATGAATACTAGTATTCCATTTAAGTTTGGAACAGAAAGCTTAAAAGAAATTACAAATGATTTTGGTTATGCAAAATATACTACTAAGCTCTTAGTTCCAGATTATATCGGAGAAAAAGATGTTAAAATTGTACTAGAAGATGTAACTGGTGAAACCGAAGTATATGTAGAGCATGACAAACAATTTTGGCCAAATGCTCAGCCTAAACAATTCTCTAAAAAAGTTTTAAAAGCTAATCCTCATGGTGAAAATATAGTTGTACCTTTAGAAGGCTTTGCTAAAAATGAAAAAGTATTTGTTCACATTGTAAATAAATACGAAAATGAAAACTGTGGTATTCACGGAAAAGTTTATTGGGAAATTAATTAATTTATCAAATTTAAGTCTTAGAGCTCATTTTTACAGTGAGATTTAAGGCTTTTTTTATATAGCAACATTATTGACAATAGAAAAAAATGTGTGGGATTCTTTGTATTAATTGGTTGAAAAAACTGAACTTATTTTATTATAAAGCCGAAATAATATTATAGAGCTTGGAATATATAATGTAATGAACGTGGCAAAAAACTTAAAAGTATTCTCTTTGCCTAAAATATTCCACTCTTATTATATGATATTAAAGGAGAATAATCATTAATGAAACAACCTAATATTATTTTTATTATGACAGACGACCACGCAGCTCATGCGATGAGCTGTTATGGTAGCAAAATTAATACTACACCTAATATGGACAGAATTGCAAACGAAGGAATGAGATTTGACAATTGTTTTTGTACTAACTCAATTTGTGCTCCTAGCAGAGCAGTTATCTTAAGTGGCAAACATAGTCATTTAAATGGAGTTGAGACATTAGCTGATAATTTTGATGGCAGACAACAGACTTTTCCAAAATTATTGCAAACAGCAGGATATCAAACTGCAATGATTGGTAAATGGCATTTAGGACTTGGTGGAAATTATGACCCAACAGGATTTGATTACTATTGTGTGTTGCATGGGCAAGGAGAATATTTTAACCCTATTATGAAAGAGCAAGGAATAGACAAAACTTTTGAGGGATATGCAACTGATATAATTGGAGATATGTCTATAGACTTTATAAAAGAACGTGATAAAAGTAAGCCGTTTCTTCTTATGTGTCATCACAAAGCTCCTCATAGACCGTGGGACCCAAGCGAACCATATAAAGATATGTACAAAGATGGAGATATTCCTGTGCCAGAAACATTTAATGATGACTATGCAACAAGATGTGACGCTGCTCGTGAGGCAACAATGACTATTGAGAGTAATTTTAACTATAGAGATTTAAAGCTAATTCCACCAGCAGGTGTAAATCAATTTAAAATGATTGCTTTACCCGATAGTTTAGAAGGATATACGTTAACTCCTAGAGAAACTGGAGTGCCAGTTAGCTTTAACAGTTATCAAGAGCTCAAAAATTTTAAATATCAGAGATATATCAAAGACTATTTACGTTGTGTGGCGAGTGTCGATGATAATATAGGTAAATTGTTAGACTGTTTAAAAGATGAAGGAATAGATGAAGATACTATTGTAGTTTACACTTCAGACCAAGGGTTCTTTTTAGGTGACCATGGCTGGTATGATAAACGCTTTATGTACGAAGAATCTTTAAGGATGCCTTTTGTAATTAAATATCCTAGAGCTATCAAACCAGGGCGTATAAGCGATAAAATGATATTAAATCTTGACTTTGCGGAAACGTTCCTTGACTTTGCAGGGGTTGAAATTCCTTCTGATATGCAAGGAAAATCATTTAGACAAATATTAGAAGATGAAAATGCTCCTGAAATACAAACTTCTATGTATTATAGATATTGGATGCATTTAGCTCATCACTATGTATGGTCTCATTATGGTGTTCGTACAAAAGACTATAAGCTTATCTATTATTATGGAGATGCTCTAGGCAAGACTGGTGCAATAGATGAAAGCAAAGAACCAGCTTGGGAACTATTTGATTTAACCAAAGATACTAATGAGCTAAATAATGTCTATGGAAATCCAGACTATGCTCAAATTCAAGAAGATCTAAAAAAAGAGCTTTATAGACTAAAAGAAGAAGCAAAAGATTTTGAATAATTATCTATTCTGACTTCCCATTATATATTCAAGAGAAGTTCCTAAAGTTGCGAGCTCCTCTTTCTTGGTAAGCCAATTTAACTAGTATATTATAAGGAGTGATTTCTAAATTGAGTAGGAGTTAGGATAGCGTAAAATTACTTTAGTAAAAATTAAAGGAGAATAAAATATGTTAAAATCAAAAAGTGTTCATGGAGTGTGTTGGAGAGCTACAATTATGTTATATTTAATAATTCATATTTCTCTCAATGTTTCTATGTCCTTGGATTTCAGCATTTTAGGTGGGCTTGATATGTATATCATATCCATTGCATCTGCAATTATAATTAGTATATTATTGTGTAAAAAAATTCTGAACTTATGCAAAACTTCTGTAATCATAAAGAAAAACTTTACGCTATTATAAGTATTTTAGCGATAATTGTGTATTACGGTATTATATTTTATACTGCGGGTTGGATGATATTTATGAACATATCAGGTACTATTTATCAAATACTTGGTTTTGATCTATTAAGCTACTTCTTCTTTGCATATTTTCCAATTTCATTAGTAATCATATTCTCTTATACTTATTTTGCAAAATTAAAGAAAATCAGATCTAACAGAAAGTTAACAATTAATAAAAATTAATTTAAATACAGGAATATCTTGAACTTCACCCTAAAAGTTAGATAAAAATTAAAATAGAAATAGTGCTGGTTCAATAAGAAAAAAGTGCGATTAATAGATAAATAAAAATATAGAAAATGGGTATGCTACTATAGAGAAACCAAAAGGACTTCTCTATATGAAAAAACCTATTAATGATAAATCTCTTAATATAGGAGAACAACTAAAACAACTAGAACAAGAAAATTTATATCTAAAATCAGAGAATGAATATTTAAAAAAATTGAAGACTCTTGCTCAAAGTAACAACAAGTAATTTATACCAACGAATGTCAATTGCTCCCACATATTATATAAGTGGGAGCTTGCAAAAGCTTAAATTAACTAGATTAAGTATATTTTTACCATGCTATATGTTATATTAGCTCTGATATAGACCAATATATTTTAGTAATAAATATTTGAAAGGGGTAGCAAAATGGTTAATATAATTACAAACGAAGATGAATTTTTATTCCCACTATATCTTAAAGAAAGCATAGTTGTAATTTATGGTGCTGATGAAATTGGAAAGCAAGTATATACTGGAGCAAAAGCTAAACCAGATCATTGCGGAGTTGTGCCTAGTGTAAATTTTTTTATAGATAAAAAAGCCAGTTCCATAAAACAAATTGAAAATGTGCCTGTTATTTCATTTGCCTCATTTAAAAAGATGCTTAATAAATTGCCAAATACTGAAATTAATATTATAATTGCAAGCTTAGATGTTGATAGTTCTAATAAAATAGAAATTAAATTAGTAAATCAATTAGATGAATATAAAAATAATACTTTTAATATCTTTTCAATGATAAGTTACGATTTAGAAATAGATAAATTTGGATTCAAAAAAGGTAAACGAATTAATATTAATCCATTTTGTTTTCAAGGATATGAACATATAGAAGAGTTTAATCAAAATCCATATCATTATTTATCAGAGGTAACTTGGGGAACGGGAGCAGAATTTGTGAATACATCTTTTAATAGCCCCAAATTTAAGAAATTTAAATCTAAATATTGGAATAGTGAAAATGGGTTAAGGAAAACTATTTGCTCTAAAGAAAAATATAAACATAATATTTATATATTAGGCTATTCTAGAATAGCTGGTTTAGGGAATGAAGATCAATATACTATTTCTAGTCAACTCCAAAAATTAATAGATAATTCTAATTATGATTATAAGGTACACAATAACTCAAAACCAAATCCATCAGATCGTCAATTAAATAATAGTCTTTTATTATTATTTATATGGTTAAAAAATTTAAATTTAGCTAAAGGAGACATAGTTATATGTTCTGTATTTTATGCTTATCAATCAATATATGATTATAAGTATTTAATGCAGGCTAAGTTAATTAAATCAATAAAAAAATATTGTGATAAATATTGTGCTAAATTATATATTCTATTTTGGATGGGTACACAAGAAAAATTTATTTTAACACAAAATGAGCTTAATTTAATAAATTATGTAAACAGAAGTGCTGTAAATTTAGAAATTTATAATTTAAATAATAGAGCTTATGTAAATCAAAAAGCTATTCAATTAAAAAGGGTTTTTCAAGAAATTTGTCTAGTAAATGAAGTTAATTTTATAGATCTTAACTCTATGCTAAATGCTCCTGATATGAATGATAAAATTTTTACAGACTCATGGGCACATTATACACCAAAAGCAAATGAATATATTGCAAAATTAATGTTTGAAGAGATATTTAACAAAAATACTGTAGAAGAGTTTAATAACGAAGCAACGAAATGGTTTAGAGAACAGATAGACATGCATTTACAAATATTATTAACAGATGATACTTATTCTAAATTAGAGCTCTATATTGAAGACATCAAATTAAGAAGTGAACTTAAAAAGCGGGGGGGGGGAGTACAACAGGTTGCATAGTCGTAAACTGCAATCCATTCACTTTAGGGCACAAATACTTAATTGAGCTCGCATCGGCACAAGTAGATAATTTATATGTTTTCGTGGTAGAAGAAGATAGGTCAGTTTATACATTTGAGGAAAGATTTAAGCTAGTAGAAGACAATTGTAAAGACTTAGAGAATGTAATAGTTGTGCCTAGCGGAAATTTTATTATTTCACAAATGACTTTCCCTCAATATTTTACAAAAGAAACTGTTACCGAAGGTGAAAAAATGTCTGGACCAGATGTTGATTTGGGAATATTCTGTTTAAAGATTGCTCCAGAGCTTAATATTACAAAACGATTTGTTGGCGAGGAACCATATTGTGCAGTGACCAATAATTATAATACTGAAATGAAAAAAATGTTACCAAAATATGATATTGAAGTAATTGAAATTCCTAGAAAAGAAATTGATAATGAAGTTATTAGTGCCTCAAAAGTAAGAAGATGTATTAATAACAATGATTATGATGCTCTAAAACTATTAGTTCCAGAAGCTACGTTTGAGTTTTTGATAAATAAACATAAAAATTAGAGCTACTCTACTATATTATCAAAATTTTTGACAGAGCGAATTTATATATCCGCTCGTCTATCATATAATTACTTCGAGCTTATATTAAAAGTCTTAAGAGGATACTGTTATAAAATAATAAGATGTATTTATAAGCTCAGAAGTTTTATATTAGTTATCTGAAAAAGAACGGAAGTATTTTTTAATTTTTTCTAAAATAGAAAGTTCTTTAACTTCTTTTTCAGGATATAGCCAAGTACTTTTTAAAATTTGCTCATCAAGCACTACATCTACTCTCGCAGCTTGTAAATCTTCAGTCACAGGAGCTTCTATAATATCAGGTTTTGTTATACTAAGAGTTACTTTTTGCATTTCTTCATTTGTAAGAGGAATATTAAGCCTTTCTTTTGCGATGAGCTTTACATTTTCTTCTTTACCATTTTTTATATCAATTGTTTCCAGAATTTGCTCATTATCAACTAAAGTATACATTTTATAATTACTAAAACCATGTTCCATCATAACTTTTACATCAGTATATTTTCGCTCTTTACCCTCACTTCCAAAATTACCAAGAGCAACCCCGATTAAGCTCATATCCCCTCTTTTTGCAGAACCAACAAAGCAATATCCAGCTTTAGACGTAAATCCTGTTTTTATACCATTTGCACCAGACATTCTATGCAAAAATCCATTTTTATTTTGTAGTTCGTGTTTTCTTGCTCCTTCTAAGGGTTTGGTTGGAATATTCATATTTGGAGTATTAATTATTTCTATAAATTTAGGATTTTGAAGGGCATACGCACTAATTAATGCAAGGTCATATGGAGTTGAGTAATGTTCATCAGCATCTAAGCCATTTGGGGTTTGAAATTTTGTATTTACAGCTCCTAATTCATGAGCTTTTTTTGTCATCATCTCACAGAAATCTTCAACACTACCTCCAACATGCTCAGCTATTGCAACGGCAGAATCATTATGAGATTGTAACATAAGAGAATATAGTAAATCTCCTAAATATTGTTTTTCACCTGTTTTAAGCTTTAAATCTACAGGAGGAGCTTTTGCAGCATTTGCAGAAACAGTGACAACATCTTCTAAATTGCCATTTTCAATCGCTATAATTGCTGTCATAATTTTCGTTGTGCTTGCCATTGGGAGACGTTCCTGCTCTTTTATTCCATATAAAACTCGCATACTTTCAGGCTCAATAAGCACTGCACCTTTTGCTCCGAGCTGACCAACTTTTCCAATTACGGGGGTACTGCTCATCAATATTAAAACTATTACTGAAATAGTAAATCCTTTTCTCACTATAACACACCTCTTTAATCATTTTGTTTTTATAATTCCACTAATTGGTTTTTTTATACAGTCCTTTTCGATTTTTATGCAAGTTTAAATTAAATTATCGTATAAAAGTATTTAAAAGAGCTTGACAAAAATTATTTTTTATATTAACATGTCATTTGTCCTAAGCTGTTATAGCACAGATGGTAGTGCACTACATTGGTAGTGTAGAGGTCACGAGTTCGATTCTCGTTAACAGCTTGTGCAAAAGGAGTCGCTCGAGCAACTCCTTTTTTTGTTTAATGATACAAAAAAGTATATTTGGGAATTATAATATGTTTAAAAACAATATGTAGATTTTTATCAGTAGCTTTCCGATATCCAAGCGTATTAAAAGCTTTCTGAACCAAATTTATTTCTAAATCATAAATGTGAGCAATACTTTCTGCCGTGTATATGCCTCCTGTTCCGAGTTGGAATTGCCGTGTAACAAGACTACCAATATAGCTGGTGGAATTATTAAGAATTTTAAAAAATGCTTTTTTATCTATTTCGTTTTCATTAATATTTAATTCCGTTTGTATACTCAAAAATTCTTCTTTAGATATATCAAGTACTGATATAACATCCTCAACATCAAATGGAGGCAAATTAGCTTTTAAAAGTAAATCTAAATTTTGTATCTTAGGTTGTATATAACTTTTATAAATTTCATAAAAATTTGAAGTTGTTGTTTCATTGTATCTAAATTTATTCATAATATATTTTCCTTTCAATTATAAAATAATATCTTACATAATGATTATAAACTAAAAAAACAATACATACTATATGTAATATATGGAATAATTAATAAATTGCTTAAGTATGTTGACAAAAAAACTAAAATTTTAACTAGATTTTAAAAAAACTATATGCTATAATAAAAAAATGTTTGAAAAAACGAGTTTTTTTAGCTCGAAGGAGGAAATTTAAAATGAATACAAATGTAGAAGTTTTAGAAAATTCAAAAGTACGTCTTACTGTTGAAGTTGATAAAGAAATAGTGAGTAAAGCTTTGACTAAAGCCTATAAAGATATGAAAAGTAAATTTAATGTTCCTGGTTTTAGAAAAGGAAAAGTTCCACGTCATATGATTGAAAAAATTTATGGAGAAAAAGTATTCTATGATGATGCGGCTAATAATATAATAAATGAAACTTTTGATAATGCAATTAAAGAAAATAATGTTGATATAGTAGCCAAACTTAAATATGGTGATATTCAAGTTACTGAAATTGATTCAAATAAATGTATTTATAAAGCCATAATTACTATTAAACCTAAAATAACTCTTGGTGAATATAAAAACATTGAACTAGAAATTGAAGGAGTTTCAATTTCAGATGAAGAAGTAGACGAATATATAAGACAAGAAGCTACAAAAAATGCTCGTGAAATTAATGTTATAGATAGAGCTATTATGCCACAAGACAAAGTAACTATTGATTTTGAAGGATTTATCGATGGAATATCATTTGAAGGGGGAGCAGGAACTGACTTTGGACTTGTTATAGGTTCAAAATCATTTATTCCAGGATTTGAAGACCAGTTAATTGGTAAAAATATTGGTGATGATGTGGAAGTTAATGTATCTTTCCCTGAAAATTATCATGTTGACACTTTAAAAGGTAAACCTGCATTATTTAAAGTTAAAATAAAAGATATCCACATGACAGAGTTACCAGAAATAAATGATGAGTTTGTTGCAGATGTTTCAGAATTTGATACTTTAGAAGAATACAAAGAAGATATTAGAAAAAAATTAGCTGAAAAGAAAGAAATAAATAGAAAAAATGCTTTAATTGAACAAACTATACAAAAAGCTATTGAAAATGCAAATTTTGAAATTCCAGAAGCTATGATAGAAGAAGAAATTGAACGTCAAGCAGATCTATTTGCTCAAAATATGCAAAAACAAGGTTTAAATATTGATCAATATTTAGAATATACAGGTTTGACTAAAGAAGAATTTAAAGAAAACTTTAGACCTCAAGCTGTTAATCAAATATCAGCTCAACTTGTGTTAGAAGAAATAGCTCAACAAGAAGATTTTGAAATAACAGATGAAGAATTTGACAAAGAGCTAGAACGCAGAGCAGCACAATATAGAATGGATGTAGCAAAATTTAGAGAAATATTAAATGATAGTTATAAAGATGGAATAAAAAAAGATTTAAAATTTCAAAAAGCAGTTGATTTATTAAAAGATAGTGCAAAAATTATAGAAAAATAAAATAGATATTGGAGGGAAAATAAATGCCATCAATTCCTATGGTAGTGGAACAAACAAATCGCGGGGAACGCTCTTATGACATTTATTCTAGACTTTTAAAAGATAGAATAATATTATTAGGAGATGAAGTAAATCATATTACAAGTTCTTTAGTAGTAGCACAATTATTATTTTTAGAAGCAGAAGACCCAGACAAAGATATTATGCTATATATCAATAGTCCAGGAGGCTCTATTGTGGACGGTATGGCAATATATGATACAATGCAGTATATTAAACCTGACGTATCAACAATTTGTATGGGTATGGCAGCAAGTATGGGAGCGTTTTTGTTAGCAGGTGGTCAAAAAGGCAAACGTCTTGCTCTACCAAATGCTGAAATTATGATACACCAGCCACTTGGAGGTGCTCGTGGACAGGCAACTGATATCCAAATCCATGCAGAGCATATCATAAAAACTAAAGCTAAAATGAATAGAATGTTATCTGAAAATACAGGTCAACCTATTGATAAAGTTGCACTAGATACAGAAAGAGATTATTATATGAGTGCATTAGAAGCAAAAGATTATGGTATAATAGATAGAGTAATAGAAAAATTATAACCCACAAAGAAGAAAAGAGGTGGCGTATGGCAAGACATGACGGATATGATCTTAAATGTTCGTTTTGTGGTAAAAAACAAGACCAAGTAAAAAAATTAATAGCTGGACCTAACGTATATATTTGTGACGAATGTGTAGATTTGTGTGCCGACATAATTGATGATGAGTATGATGACGATGATGACATAGAACTTGAAATTACTACAAATCTTACACCAAAAATGATAAAAGAAAAACTTGATGATTATGTCATTGGTCAAGCAGATGCAAAAAAGGCACTAGCTGTAGCTGTTTATAATCATTATAAAAGAATAAATAATACATTTGATAACGATGATGGCGTCGAACTTCAAAAAAGTAATATTTTATTATTAGGTCCAACAGGCTCCGGCAAAACATTACTTGCACAAACTCTTGCAAAAATGCTTAATGTTCCTTTTGCAATAGCAGACGCAACTACGCTTACAGAAGCAGGGTATGTAGGCGAAGATGTAGAGAATATATTATTAAAACTTGTTCAAGCAGCTAATTATGAAATTGAAAGAGCTAAAATAGGTATAATTTATATAGATGAAGTAGATAAAATTACCAGAAAATCTGAAAATCCATCAATAACTCGTGATGTTAGTGGTGAGGGAGTACAACAAGCTCTTTTAAAAATATTAGAAGGAACAGTTGCGTCTATTCCTCCACAAGGTGGTAGAAAACATCCACACCAAGAATTTTTACAATTAGACACTACTAATATTTTATTTATTTGTGGCGGAGCATTTGATGGCATAGATAAAATAATAGAAAAACGAACTGGTGAAAAAATAATGGGTTTTGGTGCAACAGTAGTAAGTAAAAAAGAAAAAAGTATAGGTGAACTCCTAAAAAAACTTGAACCACAAGATTTATTAAAATTTGGATTAATTCCAGAATTTGTTGGTCGTGTACCTGCAATTGTTACGTTAGAAAATTTAGATGAGGCTGCTCTTAGACAAATTTTAACTGAACCTAAAAATGCACTTGTTAAACAATATGCAAAATTATTTAAATTTGATGGAGTAAACCTTGAATTTACGCCTGAAGCACTTGCTAAAGTTGCAAAACTTGCTATTGATAGACAAACAGGAGCTAGAGGTCTTCGCTCGATACTAGAAGATGTTATGCGAGATATTATGTTTGAAATTCCATCAATGGGTGATACTTTAGAAAAAGTAATAATTTCAGAAAAAGTAATAGACGGCCAAGAACCAGAATTTGTTTTTAAAACTTCAAGTAAAAAGAATGCGGGCCCAGCATAAGACACGGATTTTGCGTGTCTTTTTTATTGTTGTTTTAAATTTAATTTTTTAGTCAATACTCTTGTTATAGATTAGGAGGACAAAGTATGGAATATTTTATAACAGGAACACAACTATTTTTTTCAACAATAATAGGCATATATTTTATGACTCAACTTATAAATAATAGAACATCAAAATGTGTAGTACATGAAGGTGAAGATACTAAATTTCAAGAACTGCAACAATTACGAAAAGTATATCTTAAAGAACCTCTTACAGAAAAGATGCGTCCAAAAACAGAAAAAGATATAATAGGTCAAGATGATGCATTACTTGCACTAAAAGCTGCTTTATGCTCTAAAAATCCACAACATGTTATTATATATGGAAGCCCTGGGGTTGGTAAAACCGCTGCATCAAGAATTGCCCTAGATATTGCAAAATCACAACCTGAATCTTCTTTTAGTAAAGATGCTAAATTTATAGAAATAGATGCAACCACTCTTAGATTTGATGAAAGAAGTGTAGCAGATCCATTAATGGGTTCAGTGCATGACCCAATATATCAAGGAGCAGGAACCTATGGAAGCTCTGGAGTGCCAAATCCAAAACCAGGTGCAGTTACAAAAGCTCATGGTGGAGTGTTGTTTATTGATGAAATTGGAGAACTTCATTCTATTCAAATGAACAAATTATTAAAAGTATTAGAAGATAGAAAAGTTCATTTTGATAGTGTATATTATAATGAAAAAGATAAAAATATACCACGTCATATACATGATATTTTTCAAAATGGTTTGCCAGCTGACTTTAGATTGATAGGTGCTACAACTAGAGATAAGAACGAAATTCCTCCAGCTTTAAGAACAAGATGTGTAGAAATTTCTTTCAAAGACCTTCAACATTGTCATTTAAAAGAAATCATTAGACAAACTGTCAAAAGGGAACTAATTAAGATAGAAGATGAAACAATAGAAAAAATAGCTTGGCATGCAAATAATGGTCGAGATGCAATATCAATTTTGCAAATGGCGATTAATAAATCTGCTCTTAGTAAAAATGATATCGTTACAAATAAAGATGTGGAATGGGTCATCAAATCTGGTGGATATATGTCTTTAAAACCTAAAAAAGTAACTGGAAATATGAATATTGGAAAAATTAATGGATTGTATGTATCTGGTCAAGGCACAGGAGGGGTCTCATCTATTCACTGTGTAGCAAAAAAAGTATCAAAAGGGTTAGGTGATATTAAAATTACTGGTATAGTAGAAGAAGAAGAGCTAAGACAAAGTCACAGTTCTATAAAAAGAAAAAGTATGGTAAAATCTTCTTTGGATAATGTATTAACTGTTTTTAAAGCTAAATTTAATATTCCTATAGAAGATTATTATATTCATATTACTTTTCCGAGCGGAGCTCCAACTGATGGTCCTTCTGCAGGAATTGCTATGTTTTGTGTACTATATTCTGCTATTTTTAATGAGCCAATTAATTCCAATATTGCTTTAACTGGCGAAATCACAATACATGGCGAAGTGTATCCTGTTGGTGGTATAAGCCAAAAAATACAAGCTTCAATTGAAGCGGGTATTAAAAAAATATTTATTCCACAAGAAAATATGAGCGAAATGTATATCGATTATGATATTGAAGTATGTCCTGTTAATAATATAAATGAAATTATAGAAGATATATTTACTGCATCAATAATTAGAAAAGCTAACTAAAAAAATAAAAAAAAAATTAAGGTAGGTAAGAGAAGAATGAACGTTACAAAATCAGAATTAATTATAACGGCAGGCAACAAGAATCAATTTCCAAATAATGAAAAATTAGAGATTGCTTTTGCAGGAAAATCTAATGTAGGAAAGTCTTCTCTTATAAATGCTTTAATAAATAGAAAAGCTCTTGCTAGAACAAGTTCTCAACCGGGCAAAACACAAACTATAAATTTTTATAATATTCAAGATAAATTTAATTTTGTTGATTTACCAGGGTATGGTTATGCAAAAGTATCAAAAACAATGCGTGAAAATTGGGGACGTTTTATTGAAGAATATTTATCTAATAGAGCTACCCTAAAACAAGTTATTTTACTTGTGGATATAAGACATGCTCCCTCTGCAAATGATAAATTAATGTATAAATGGATTTCATTTTATCATGAAAATGTTTTAATAGTTGCAACTAAATTGGATAAAATAAAAAAGAGTCAAATTTCTAAGCATATTTCTATAATAAAAAATGGTTTACAATTAAGAGAAAATGATAAAATAATTTCTTTTTCTGCAACTGCTAAAATAGGGAAAGAAGAAATTTGGAAAGTAATTGAAGAAATTAAGGAGGCCTAATGGTGAAAAATAAAGAAGATATCTATTTAAAATCTGGAAAACTTAATTTAAATTATTTAGATAATACTTTCAAAAAAACACATACTCTAGAAAATAAATCATTCCAAAAACAAAATACAGAAGATGAAAATAAACCATATATAAATGATGAAATTAGAACTATTTTAGAAGATATGGGAAAGTATGTTAAAAATGATGCCCCATATAAAAATGTAACAAGTGCTCAAGAACAAAACTTAATTAATCATATTAATACAAAAAAACAGAAGATAACAAAAAAAAGTACACAAGAACAAAATTTAATTGACAATGTTAAAAAATCAAAAATTAAAAAAATGTCATTTACTCTGTTTGGGAGAGAAATACTACAAGATGTATTTAATGATAAAGGAGAATTTATTGCTCGTATAGGAGAATGTATAAATGAAGAAATACTAAATATAGCGACTAACAATAATTGTCTTATTCAATTATTGTTAAAAACTTATCCTACTTGATTATATGTGCTATAATTTACATAGCTTACAAAAAAAAGGAGGAACTTATGCGTATTCGATTTATCATATCAATATTATATTTAATTTTAGGAATTATGTCGATTTATACAAGTTTAATAATATTTTTTATTCCTTTATTAACTTTGCCACTTGTAAAATTTCATCTAAACGTAAAGCTCACTGTAAAATATATTTTTCTTGATATTGTAATTGGTATACTTATGTATCTAACAGCAACCAATATAATGGAAAGCATAATATATATTACATTGATAATATGTCCCGCTTATAGTATAATAAAAGCACAGGAGAAAAAAATAATCAATTATCCTAATTTAACATTTTTGACTGGAACCATTATATGGGGAGGACTTTTGCTACAGGGTGAGGCTATGAAATATTATGGATATAGTTATTATAGTGAATATAAATTGCTAATTAATGATTTTTTTGGTAGTATTGGTGATGTAACATATTATTTAGCTCTTGAAGAATTAATGCTTAGTATTTATCCAAGTACTTTATTCATGAGTGCACTTTTACTTTCTTTTATTACAATGAGCATAAATCAAAAAAGATTTCAAAATTTGCTAGTAAAACAATTGCTTGCTTTTAAATTAAGTAAAAGTATTATTTTAATAAGTATTTTAGCAATTATTATGATATTTATTACAGATATAAAGTATGTAAGTGAAATTGGATTAAATCTGATGTTTATAGTATTTATTTTGTTTTATATATCAGGAATTTGGGCAATTATATCATATGTTACAAAATCTAATATACCACCATTTGCTAAATTGTTAGTAGTTATAATAATATTACTGCTTCTCCCAGTGATTCCTATATTTCCTCTATTATATGGAATTTTAGACACAATTTTCAATTTTAGACGAGTAGAGCTAAAAGTATAAACTAGAAAGGCGGAAAAAACATGAAAGTTATATTAACACAAGATGTTAAAAAAGTAGGCAAAAAGGGGGATATTTTAGAAGTAAAAGACGGTTATGCAAGAAATGCACTTTTACCAAAAGGATTAGCTATTGAAGCCAATGCTGTAAATCTTAACAAAAATAAACTAGATAAAAAATTAGAAGATAAGAAAAAACAAGAAGAACTTGAGCTCGCTCAATCAATTGAAGCAATAATTAATGATAAAAAAATAAGAATAGGAATTAAAACAGGTGAAGGTGGTAAGGTTTTTGGCTCTATAACCACAAAAGAAATCGCTGATAGTATTAATGAAGCTTTTGATGTTAAAATTGATAAGAAAAAAATAAATTTACCAATTCCAATAAAATTTGTTGGTGCTCTTATAGTGCCAATTAAACTTCATTCCCAAGTTAGTGCAAATATTATTGTAGAAACGTTTGCTCAATAATCAATAATTTAGAGGCTATTACTACCATAAAATGTAGATGATAGCTTCTTTTTTTGTAATTTAAAAGATAACTTGTACATATAATTTAGAAAACTTAAAAATTTTAAGGGGGAAAAAATGTTTAATCAACGCAATGTAACAATTGTTGCATCTATTATAGTATTTATACTTTCAACAATGTATATAATATCATCGTTAAGCGTTGTTCATATTAATATTAAAGGAAGCAGTGCAGTTGTAACAATTAATTTTTTTATGCCTATGGATAAAGAAAAATTTAGTGAAAGCATAAGTATACTACCTGCTTTTTCTCAAAGTGATGATATTGATATGCAAATTCAATGGCGCAATAATAATACAGTAGAATTGTTACTAACAGAAATAGGAGATATCAAAGGTCAAGAAATAAGATTGGAAATTAATAATGCTAAGACAACATTGGCATTTATTAATAAAGATAAAACAATTGAATTTAGCTTTAATTCTAAAATAAAAGTAATTGAACCCAAAGAAGCTCTGTTAATTGCAACTGATAATTCAATTTTAGTTTCATTTAACACACCTATAAATTTAAATTCTTTAAAAAAATATATAACACTAGATGCACAATGTAATATTGAACCGCAAAATTCTAGTAAGCTTAGTAAAAAAGGACAAGCAGATTCAACAATATTTAAGTTTACTCCAACGCAAGAGCTAGAAAATGCTAAACCATACAATATTGTGTTTAATAAAGGGCTCATAGCTGTATCCAAAGAAATATTGCAAGAAGATATTAAAGTACAAATATTAACTGATAAAGAACCAGTTATTACAAAAATTTTACCTGAAAATAATAGTCATTGGATAGGTCTTTATCCTAAAATATCAATAACAAGCGATATGCCTATCAAAGAAGCTAAATTATATGTAAATGATATTATATTAGATGGAAATATTATAGGTGATTATAAAGCCATTTTTTATTTCGACAACATTTTAAAACCGAATACACAATATAATACAAATATTGTAGTATTAACTCCTAGTGGTCAGAAAAGTCTACAATATTTATTGAACTTTAAAACTGTACCAATAAATGATGATAGAATTTGGATAATAATAGAATCTGGACAGTTGCATAAATTAACAGTATATCAAGGTCAAAAGCTCATAAAACAAATGATTTGCTCCATTGGTGCAAATATTACTAAATATCAAAAAGGAACATATTATATAATAGAAAAAGGTGATACCTTCTATGATAGTATGAAAAAAATTGGAGCTAATAATTATGTAATATTATCAGAAGGAATTTTAATTCATGGTCTAAAAAGAGATTCATATTGGAATATACAAGAAAGTAGTGAAATTGGACTTGGAGCTCCACAGTCTGGAGATAATATTATTTTGTCCGAAGAAGATGCAAAATGGTTGTTAGAAAATATTCCTGAAGAAACCATGGTAATTTTAAAATAATAGTTTAAACTCTCTTCCGTTCAAAAACGAGGAGAGTTTTTGTAATTTCAATCTATTAATAAAAACTCTTATTTATCCTATTGGAGCTTTACTTTTGAGTTAAAAAATCTAATGTAGCTTTAACTATTATATCTTGTTGCTCTAATGGCGAGATTGTTGCCTTTAAATCTCCTTTTTGTTCACCATATAAACCAAATTGAGCATGATTACCACCTTTTATTTCTACAAAAGTTGTATCAGTAGGTAATTGAGACTTGCTATTATTAATTTCATCTACGGTAGATAGTCCATCAAGCTCACCATATATACTTAAAACTTTAAGCTCCGAGAATGATAAATTTATATTACTTGATGGATAAGAGGCTAACAATATAAGACCATCTACAATATCTAAATTATTATTCACAAATACAGTTGCACTAACTCCACCCATAGAATGGCCTGCCACATACCAACTTGATATTTCAGGGAAATGATTTATTACATTCATAGCTTTATTTGTGTCTAATAAAGATAAATTCATAGTTACATCTAAAATAGCAACTAAATATCCTTGTTTGGCTAGTTGGATTGCATAATATGAATATGCATTGGGCTCTACTAAAGCTCCTGGATAAATAATAATGCCTGTGTTAGTAGTATTATTAGTTGGATTATAAATAATATAATCACTGTAAGATGTTATAATTGAACCTGACGAATATTGTGGTAAGGTAATATCTGATGATAATTCGTATGTATTATTAGTCCAAATAAATATACCAATAACACACACACTAAAAGTAATTATCAAAGTTGCCAATATTCTTTTCATATAGATAACCCCCTAGAACTATCTCACTTCTTTTAGAATAGAAGCGAGATACATTTTAAAATAAAAATCTTTATACTTCAAATACTACTGCTTCTTTTTTTAACAAATTTTTTAAAGTACTTAAATTACTTTCTTCTTTTAAAGAAGATTTATTACTTTTAATTATCTCATCATAAACTTCTTTGCGAAGTATTTTTATATTTTTAGGAGCAATTAAACCGAGCTTGACTTTACTATCTCTAGTTTCTAAAACTTCTATTATTATATCATCATTAATTACAATAGCTTCATTTACTTTTCGAGTTAAATTTAACATTAGTGTTTACCTCCTAAAAGTTCTTTGAGTTTCTCTCTAGTTTTATATTTATCTCCTTCAACAATTACTTGAATTCCAAGACGTTTTTCAGTATTTATAAGTATTGGAGCTTGCATATTTACTGTGATATCATTTTCATCTTGTGCCAGTTTTACAATTACATATAAAATTAGTTCATCTTCTTTTTGAGCTTGCACTGCATTAAAATAATCTTCATTTATTTCTGGTTCATAAGCTTCTTTAAACATACTAGGTGATAATATAATAAACTCAATTCTTGGCTCTTCTTTAACTTGAAGATAAAATAGTCCATTATTTTCATCTTCTACAATTAAATATTGATTGTATTCTTCAAAACCTAAAATTCCTTTATTAAATGTAATTATTGTTTCCATACTTAATCCTTTCTAAATTAATCTATTTATTTATTATTATATCAAAAAAAATAACTAGTATACAATTAAAATATAAAAAAACACCTATGCATCCTTAAGCAAATAACATATTTTTTAGCTAATATAAATTTTACAGTTTTATCCAAGACGTACCAGCTCTTCTTAGAGATATTTTTTTAAGAAAATTAAGCCATAATTATTTTTATATTTCTTGCCATATCTACTATATAATAGGGCTTTATAAGTTTATTTATTCTTATGTTCACTATCATTTGAGTTTCTTAAGCTTGTATCAATATTTTTAACAGTTTTTCTACCTAGCTAATTAAAACTCCCGCCCATAAATTCTGAGGTTATTTGCAATTTAATATTTTTTTATTATCTATACATTTATTGTCATATTTTTTATTAAACTGGCTATACTAAAATATACATTTTTAATCTTTTTGTTTAAAAAATTTAAAAAATGGGTAAGCTGTTAATTACTATTTATGTTGAAAGGAACAAGTTTTAAAATGGATGAAGATGTATACAGTATTTGGCTAAATTCAGTAGGGATTAGTTCAAATATAAAAGTAAAGATGTTAGAAGCAGCTGGAAGTTTTAAGGAAGTATATTATATAAATGAAAAAAGATGTAAAGATTTTGATTTAAAAAAAGAACAAATAGAAAAATTTATAACTGCAAAAGAGGATATAGAAAAATCATATAAAATATTAGAATATAGTAAACAAAACGGCATAGATATTATAAATATAGCTCAAAAAAATTATCCTGAAGCATTAAGTCATATAAATGAACCACCGATAGTTTTATATGGTAAAGGTAATAAAGAAGCATTAAGTGAAATAAGTATAGCTATTGTTGGTTCAAGAAATTGCTCTGATTATGGATTTCAAATGGCAACTAAATTTGCTAGAGAACTAGCAGAAGTAGGTGTATGTGTTATAAGTGGACTGGCAACTGGAATAGATTCTTGTGCACATCGAGGTTCATTAGCTGTCCCTAATAAAACATTAGCCGTACTTGGAACAGGTGTTGATATTTGTTATCCAAAAACAAATATGTCTTTATATAATAAAATAATAGATAATGGATACATCATTTCAGAATATGCTCCAGAAACTAAACCTATAACATATCATTTTCCCCAAAGAAATAGAATTATAAGTGGATTAAGCCTTGGAGTTTTGGTTGTTGAGGCAGCACAAAAAAGTGGTTCGCTTATAACTGCAACACATGCTTTAAACCAAGGTAAACTAACTTTTGCAATCCCATCAAATCTAGGCTCAAAATTTGGTGAAGGATCTAATGAATTTATTAAAGATGGTTGTGCAAAACTAATTCAAAATATACAAGATATAATAGAAGAATTCAGTTTGCATATTAAAGTTAAACTTAAACAAAATATGAATGAAAAAAATAATAACAAAAAAAATTTACTTGATAAAAATGAAACTTTAGTTTATGATTGTTTTGATACTAATCCAATATCATATAATGAAATATTAGAAAAAACTAGATTAGAAAATAGCACATTAGACTCTATTTTATTAAGACTTAGTTTAAATAATATTATTTTTAGGATACCTGGCAATAGATACCTTAAGAATAAATAATTTATAAAGAAATATCATATTAGGATTAACAAAAATTTTTTTACCCTAAAAAGTTAAATATGCTATATCTTATAGATTTAGTATACAAAAAAATAATTAAGCAGTTCATCTTATTATAGAAAAAATAGAAAAAGATGAAAATATTCTTACCAGTTTTAGATAAATGATGCTAAGAGTATAGTAGAGGAGTTGTGTGTAGTGGCCAATAACTTAGTAATTGTGGAATCTGCTGCTAAAGTTGATACTATTAGTAAATTTTTAGGTAAATCTTATAAAGTTGAAGCATCCGTAGGACATGTTAGAGATTTGCCAAAAAGTCAATTAGGCATAGATGTTGACCATGATTATGAACCTAAATATATTACAATAAGAGGAAAAGGCGAACTTATACAAAAGCTTAGAAAACAAGCAAAAAATGCCAAATGTATATATCTTGCTACAGATCCTGATAGAGAAGGAGAAGCAATTGCATGGCATTTATATTTTGCATTAAGATTAGAAGACAAAAATGTAAAGAGAATTACTTTTAATGAAATAACTGAAACTGCAGTAAAAGAAGCATTAAAACATCCAAGAGATATAAATTTTAACCTAGTAGATGCTCAGCAAGCTAGAAGAATATTAGATAGACTGGTAGGTTATAAAATAAGTCCTATATTATGGAAAAAAATTCGTAAGGGTTTAAGTGCGGGAAGAGTACAGTCAGTTACCTTACGTCTTATTTGTGACCGCGAAAAGGAAATTACAGAATTTATAGAGCAAGAATATTGGTCTATTGAAACTTTGTTTAAAATGGGCAAAACAAAAGGTTTTGAAGCCAAACTGGAAAAAATAGATGGAAAAAAATGTGAGCTAAGAAATGAAGCACAAACTTTGGAAATTATAAATGACTGTGAGAACAATAAATTTATAGTTACAAAATGTAAAGATGGTGAAAAAATACGAAATTCTCCTTTACCTTTTACAACTAGTACAATGCAACAAGAAGCGGCAAAACAACTTGGTTATTCTACTCAAAAGACTATGAATATTGCTCAACAATTATATGAAGGTATAAAAATAGGCAAACAACAAGTGGGCATTGTATCCTATATTCGTACAGACTCAACAAGAGTTTCAGATACTGCTGTAAGTTTAGCTAAAGAATATATTAGTACTATTTTCGGTGAGGATTATCTAAAAACCCCCTCTAAAGATAATAAGAAAAACAAAAATATACAAGATGCTCATGAAGCAATTCGTCCAACATATTTAGATAAAACCCCCGAAAGTCTTAAGGAATATTTATCTCGTGATCAATACAGATTATATAATTTAATTTATAATAGATTTCTTGCAAGTCAGATGAAGGAAGCAATTTTTACAACTCATTCTATCAAAATTAAAAATGGGAAATATACATTTGGAGCAAGTTATCAGAAGGAAAAGTTTGATGGCTTTTTAAAAGTATACAAAGAACTGGAGGAAGAAAAAAATTCAAAGAAAATAACTGTATCGGAGGGAGAAGAGCTTAAGGTTATTAAAATTAATAAAACTCAACATTTTACTAAACCGAAAGCAAGGTATCAAGAGGCATCTTTAGTTAAAACTTTAGAGGAAAACGGCGTAGGAAGACCCAGCACATATGCACCTACTATAACAACTCTTCTTGCACGTGGATATATTACAAAGGAACAAAAAATCCTTTATCCAACAGATCTTGGTGAAATTGTAAATAATATAATGTTGGATTATTTTGATGAAATTGTTGGGGTAGAATTTACTGCTCATCTTGAAAAAATATTAGATGAAATTGCTCTAGGACATATTGAATGGAAAGAAATCATAAAAGCTTTTTATCCTAATTTTTATAAATCAGTTAAAAAAGCTGAGGATGAAATAAAAAATATTGATATTACAGAAGTAACAAATATTCCATGTGAAAAATGTGGTACAAATTTAGTCGTACGATATAGTAAATATGGTAAATTTTTGGGCTGTCCAAATTTTCCAACTTGTACCTTTTCAAAGCCTTGGTTTGAACCTATAGGTGTAAAATGCCCTTTATGTGGGGGAGAAATAATTTTGAAAAAAAGTAAAAAAGGACGTATATATTATGGTTGTGAAAACAATCAAGATGACAAGTGTAGTTTTATGTCTTGGCAAAAACCAACTGGTGAATTATGTCCAACTTGTGGAGATTTCTTAGTAGAAAAAGGTAAACATAAACAAATAGTATGTACTAGTGAAACATGCAATTATGGTAAAGAAAATAAATCAAAAGCAATTAGTACACCCCATACAAAGCTTGAAGCAAAAAAAAATAACTTGGCTGATGATTAGCCTAACTTGTCAATTGCTCCCACTTGTAGAAATGGGAGCAAATCTTCAATTGACACCATAGAATGAACCTACCCTAGTTCTATGTTCTGTAAATAGTTCTAAAAAGTTATGGATACTTATCCAAAAGCTTATATTATCGAAGGGTAACTATTCCAAAAGGAAAACGAAACAGAGCAAGTCATCTCAGCACTTAGAGCTGAGAAAATTCTTGCTAATTTTATAAAAAATGAGTGTGAAAAATGCAAACGACAAAAGATTTTGAAAAAATAATTGTAAATGATATTCCTTTAATTGACGTAAGAGCAGAAGTAGAGTTTAGCAAGGGGGCCTTTCTAAATTCTATAAATATTCCTATAATGGATAATTTAGAACGACATGTTATAGGAATAGAATATAAACAAAAAGGCAATGACAGCGCTACAGCTCTAGGACATGAACTTGTATCTGGAGCACTACGTGAAACGAGAATTAATAAGTGGATTGATTTTATAAACAAAAATCCTGAAACTATTATATATTGTTTTAGAGGTGGTCAACGTTCGAGAATTGCTCAGTCTTGGATAAAAGAGCATATGAAAAGAGATATACAAAGGATTGAAGGCGGTTATAAAGCTTTTAGAAATTATTTAATAGAAAGCCTTTTACCAAAAAATGTACCACAAAATATTATAATTTTAGGTGGGTATACAGGTAGTGGTAAGACCAAATTTTTGTCAAAATTTCCAACCACTATAAATCTTGAACAATTGGCACACCATCGTGGCTCGTCATTTGGAAGACATCTTGAACCACAGCCATCTCAAATAAATTTTGAAAATAATTTAGCATATGCTATAATAAAACATAAATATAAAAATTATAAATATATGTTGCTTGAAGATGAAGGAAAGCATATAGGAGCAAATTTTATTCCTCGTGAGCTCGCTAATCATTTTGCAAAAGGAAAACTGATTATATTAGATGAAAATATAGATACAAGAATAAATATAACTCATCAAGAATATGTTATAGATACTCAAGAAAAATATTTTTTGCAATTTGGTAAGGATATAGGTCTTTATGAATGGGGCAAATATATTTTAAGTAGCATAGAAAGATTGAAAAAAAAGCTAGGGAGCACTGCTACTGCTGAGTTAATTTCTTCTTTTAATCAAGCTTTTAGCATGCAACTATTAACCGAAAAAACTGTTGCTCATAACAATTGGATTAAAACTCTGTTATTAGATTATTATGATCCTATGTATCAATATCAATTAAATAACACTGATAAAGAAATTATTTTTACTGGAAATACTGACGAAGTTAAAGAATTTTTAGAATCTGAAATATCTCTATACTAAAATTTAATGAAAAAAATTATTGAATTGGAAGGAATGAGCATAAAAAATGTATCAGAATGATTTAGAAATAGCTCAAAATGCTATGATGTTACCAATTGTTGAAATAGCTCAAAAACTTGGAATTGATGAAGATGATGTAGAGCAATATGGAAAATACAAAGCTAAAATATCTAATAGTATTTATAATAAAGTAGAAAATAATAAAAATGGTAAACTTGTTCTTGTTACTGCCACAAACCCAACTCCTGCAGGTGAAGGAAAAACGACAATTACAGTAGGTCTTGGGCAGGCACTTAATAAATTAGGTAAAAATGCAATAATTGCGTTAAGAGAGCCTTCTCTTGGTCCTTGCTTTGGTATAAAAGGAGGAGCAGCAGGTGGCGGATATTCTCAAGTAGTTCCTATGGAAGATATAAATTTGCACTTTACTGGAGATATACATGCTGTTGGAGCATGCAACAATTTACTTTGCTCTATAATTGATAATCACATACATCAAGGAAATGCATTGCAGATTGACCCCTCAGCTATCGTATTTAAACGATGTGTAGATTTAAATGATAGAGTGTTAAGAGAAGTTATTGTTGGTCTTAATTCTCACGTAAATGGTGTAATTAGGCAAGATGGATTTATGATTACAGTTGCTTCTGAAATTATGGCAATTTTATGTCTTGCAAACGATCTTGAAGATTTAAAAACTAAGCTTGGAAATATATTAATTGGTTATACGTATTCTAAAAAACCAGTTTATGCATACGATTTAAAAGTACAAGGAGCGATGGCTACCCTTTTAAAAGATGCGATTAATCCAAATTTAGTTCAAACGCTTGAAAATACTCCTGTTCTTATGCATGGTGGCCCATTCGCAAATATTGCTCATGGATGTAATAGCATAAGAGCTACAAAACTTGCTCTGAAACTTTGTGATATAACTATTACAGAAGCTGGTTTTGGAGCAGATCTTGGTGCAGAAAAATTTATGGATATCAAGTGCCGTAAAGCTGGCATTGCTCCAAATGTTATTGTTTTAGTTACCACTATTAGAGCTTTAAAATATAATGGTGGCATGAAAAAAGATTTGACTACTGAAAATTTAAATGCTCTCAAAAAAGGTAGCGAAAATCTTAAAAGACATATTAACAACTTAAAGCAATTTGGTGTCCCTGTAATTGTAACTTTAAATGCATTTATTACTGATACTAATGCTGAAATAGATCTAATCAAAGAAATTTGTGATAAACAAAATGCTAAATTTTGTGTTTCAAAAGTTTGGGAATTTGGTGGCGAGGGTGGTTTAACTCTTGCAAAAGAAGTAGTTAATATACTTGAAAATGAACCAGCTGATTTTAAATTTTTATATGATGATAATTTATCTATTACAGAAAAAATTAATAAAATTGCTAAATCTATTTATGGAGCAGAAACTGTAAAAATAGATGCAACTGCAAAAAAAGAAATTGCAAAAATAGAAGAACTAGGTTTTGGACACTTACCAGTATGTATAGCAAAAAATCAATATTCTTTTTCTGATAATCAAAAATCATTAGGAGCTCCAACTGGATTTACTACCACTATAAAAGAAGTTAGAGTTTCTGCTGGAGCAGGATTTGTAGTTGCTCTTACAGGCAGTGTTATGACTATGCCAGGACTTCCCAAAGTGCCATCAGCAGAAAAAATTGATATTGACAAAAATGGTGTTGTAACGGGGTTATTTTAGATGCAGATAAATACAAAAATAATAGATGGCACAAAAATTGCTAATGTTATAAAAGATAATTTAGCACAAGAAATAAAAAATTTAGCTCCTAAAAATGTTAGCTTAGCCGTTATTTTAATAGGAGATAATTCTGCTTCAAAAATATATATTAAAAATAAGCAAAAAGCCTGCGATTATGTAGGCATTAAATCTCATATATATGTTTTACCATATAATACTAATAATCAAGATATATTGGATCTAATAGAAGTATTAAATAATGACAGTAATATTAATGGAATATTAGTTCAATTACCTTTGCCACAACACATAAATCAAGAGCTAGTAATACAAGCTATTGATATAAAAAAAGATGTTGATGGATTTTCAAAAGAGAGTTTAGGCAGTCTTATTATTGGTAATCCATTTTTTACTAGTTGTACTCCCACTGGTATTATAGAGCTCTTGAAGCACGAAAATATAGAGATATGTGGTAAAAAATGTGTAATAGTAGGTCGTAGTAATATTGTTGGAAAACCTTTGGCGTTATTATTATTAAATGAAAATGCCACAGTAGTAATATGTCATTCTAAAACTAAAAATTTAAAATCAGAATTAATGAGCGCAGATATAATAATTTGTGCTGTAGGTAAAGCAAATTTTATTACTGGAGATATGATAGCTCCCAAATCAATTGTAATTGATGTTGGAATAAATAAAGATGAAAATGGTAAACTATGTGGAGATGTCAATTTTAATTCTTGTATTGGTATAGCCAGTTATATTACACCAGTACCTGGTGGTGTTGGTCCTATGACGATAGCAATGCTGCTTAAAAATTGTATAAAAGCTGCAAATATAGAAAGGAAGTTTTAATTTGTTAAATACTGTTGCGTTTGTATCATTAGGATGTGATAAAAACTTAGTTGATAGCGAACATATGTTAGGTCTTTTAAATAAAGAGGGTTTTACCTTAACTGGAGATGAAAATAAAGCAGAAGTTTTAATAGTAAATACATGTTGCTTTATTGAAGATGCCAAAAAAGAAAGCATAGAACAAATATTAGAAGTTGCAAAATATAAACATACAGGAAACTGTAAAGCATTAATTGTTACAGGTTGTATGGCTGAACGTTATAGAGATGAAATATTAAAAGAAATGCCAGAAGTTGATGCAGTTGTAGGTACAACTTCATATGATAAAATTGTAGATGTCGCTAGAAATGTATTAGAAAAAAAACAAGTAATTCAACATTTTGAAGATATTAATAAAGAACACTTAGAAAATATGCCTAGAATACTAACAACAGGTGGATATTTTGCATATATAAAAATAGCAGAAGGTTGCAATAGTTTTTGCACTTATTGTATAATTCCAAGTCTAAGAGGAAAATACAGAAGCCGTCCTAAAGAAAATATTATTGATGAAGTAAAAAAGCTTGCTGAAGATGGCGTTAGTGAAATTATCTTAGTTGCACAAAATACGACACTATATGGTATTGATAAAGGATATACTTTAGTTACCTTATTGCAGGAATTATCTGTAATAGAAGGGATTGAGTGGATCAAAATTTTATATTGCTACCCTGAAAATATTACTGATGAACTAATCGCAGAAATTAAAAATAATTCAAAAATTTGTAATTATTTGGATATGCCAATACAACATTCTTCAGACAAAATTCTAAAATTGATGAATAGACAAAGTAGTAACAAATATTTAAAACAAATTATTCATAAATTACGAGAAAATATTCCAAATATAATTATTAGAACTACTTTAATAGTTGGTTTTCCAAATGAAACTGTAGAAGATTTTGAAAATTTAGTTGATTTTGTCAAAGAAATAAAATTTGATAGACTGGGCGTGTTTACGTATTCTAAGGAAGAGGGTACACCTGCAGCAACTATGCCAAATCAAATTGAGCAGCATATTAAAGAAATGCGAAAAGATATTATAATGAAAATTCAACAAAAAATTTCAAAAGAACTTTGTGCCAATAAAATCGGAAAAATTTTTAGGGTTTTAATTGAAGGGAAATTAGAAGGAGAAGATGTTTATATAGGAAGAACCTATGGAGATGCTCCGGAAGTAGATTCTAAAGTTTTTGTAGAATATGAAGGGGATCTTATTTGTGGTGATTTTATATCAGTAAAAATTACTCATTCTGATGAGTATGATTTAATAGGAGAGGTTATTTATGAATATTGCGAATAAGCTTACAACACTTAGGATTATACTTGTATTTGTATTTATGGCGGTTATTTGGATACCTTTTTTTGAACTCAATACTACTTTATGGATTGCTCTGATTATATTTGTAGTGGCAAGTTTTACAGATTTTTTAGATGGTTATCTTGCAAGAAAGCTCAATCTTATCACAAACCTAGGAAAATTCATGGATCCACTTGCAGATAAAATGCTTGTTACAGCTGCTATGATTGCTCTAATTTATCTTGGAGATGCTGTCCCTAATGGAGTTTTGCCAGCTTGGATTGTTCTTTTGATTTTATTACGTGAATTTATGGTTTCTGGTATACGCTTAGTGGCAGCTGGTCAAAATATTGTATTAAGTGCAAATAATTTAGGAAAAGTTAAAACTGTTGTACAGATGGCAATGATTATATTTTATTTGTTTCCAATCAGTAATGCATTTTTAATAAATTTAACTATGATTTTGACATATCTTGCTCTTTTTTTCACAATAATTTCTGGAGCAAAATATATGATAGATAATAAAGATGTATTTAAAGAAAATACTTAGAACACATTTGTTGTGTTAGCAACTGTTATTAATAAATGTAAAATAAGTAAAAATATTTCTGTAAATACGTTTAAGTCTTCTTGTTTTAAACCATGCTGAAATATAGTTTAGTAAATTGGAAGGAATAACATTAATAGAGCAAGAAGAAAGTTATACAAGTCAAGCAAGTTTCTTAGATAAAGAAAAAGTGAGTAAAAAAATAAATTTTATAGGAAAGAGAATAAAAAGAGGATTATTTGAAACTAAGAATAAAATTCTAATAAATGCAGATGTGAATGCAAGTTATAATATATTAAAGAAATATTTAACTAAAAAAAGAGTGTGGAACGAGAAAATATTCTCCGACTGCATAGAGGTGTACAGTACGCCATTATTAAGAAATTTTTAATATAAATAGGATTTCGCATTTTTCGCAAAATCTTGAACTGTTTCTTATGTACATGCTATAGTATATCCATCATGCTTTGCACTCCAAACTTGATTTACTCCTGTCGAACCTACAGAACCACCAGTTACATTTGTTACAGTAATAGTAGTTCCAAAAGCTTTTGACATGCCATCCATTAATGCACGTCCCCAAACATCGGTACCTCCACCTGCTCCAAATGGAACAACTGCATTAATTGGTCTTGCAGGATAAGCAGTATCTTCAACTTCACTAACATTTGGACCACAACCTGTTATACTTAATGTTAATGTCATTGCTAATAAGAAATATAAACTTTTTTTCATAGTATTCATCTCCAATTTTTTTGATTTTATTTAATCATATATATGTATATGTACTATAATTTTATAGTATGTCTGTAATTAAAATTATTTACTGTAAATATATGCTTTTTATAGACATAATTTAGTATATATTCATAAAAAGTATATTACTTTATCTTGTAGATGAAATTTTTTATACTGATTTTAAAATCTTTAAATATATAAAAGTTTTATTTCATAGCGTATATCCCTTTTTTGACATTTACACTTCAATTCTTCATTTTATATTATATAATCAACTTATAATATTTGATAAAGTATCATTCATTAATGACTATTATTTTATTTTTAAAATTAAATTAATATTTTTTCTTATATATTCAACAATAATGTATATTTATAGTTTAAATTCATAAAATATAAAATAAAATTAAAAATTTAATGATATAGATGAGAATACTTACATTTTAATATAGGAGGAATGTTTAAATGCAAAATATAATTGATGCTAACATGTATACTAATATGTTTGGAGTATGGAAATTAACCTTAAAAAAAGAAAATAGTAATAAATTAGCTCCTATCATTTTACCTGAAGAAGATAGGATTTTGCTCTCCAAATTAAGTGAAAATGAAATTTTTGAATATTGGTTTAATGGAATATCAAAAAATTATCGTTATCTTGTCATGGGTAAAATGAGACAACTCTTTAAACTTAATAAATTTGAGGAGTTTGAATTAATTTATCCATGGACTGATAGTAATTCAAAAGTATATTTATTAAAAACTTATGGTCGTATATATCAAAAAACAAATAACAAACTTATTGCTATATTTTGCAATATAATAATATGCGAAAACTACTCTGTTAAAGCTTCTAGTAGTATAGTTAAATCTCCTGATTATAAATCAAAATATTTAGTAAATATTCATTATAAAACTTTAACTTTACAAGAGACCACTTGTCCCGAATACGATTTAATTAAAGTAGGAGATAATTTTAAATATAATAATATTATAAATTTGGCTCCGTTAAATTTGTATAATATAAATGAAAATAAAAAAATTAAAAACTGGCTAGATATACAACTTATAGAACAAAACTTGTGGCAATATTCTCTTAAAAGTGTGATTTCTCAAAAACGAATTAGAAATTTACCAAGATACATAAAATTAAGTGTTCAAAATAAAGAATATGATAATAATGGGAAATTAAAGCAGTTTACAATAAGTATTATAGACATAGATGATTTAGTTAGAAAACGAGAACAATCTATATTGATAACTAAAATAATAAATAATCTTGACAGAATTATTTCTATACAATCTAGTAAAGATAATAAGGAGAGTGTAACCAATATTCTGATAAGAGATTTTGAAGATGCTTTATTAAATGAAGATTTTGAAGTATTTTATCAACCAAAATATGATTTTGTTACTAATCAAATTAATGGTGCTGAAGCACTAGTTAGGTGGAATTATAAAAAACAAAGACTAATAAGTCCTATCGACTTTATCCCTGCATTTGAAGAAAATGGTTATATTATCAAATTAGATAAATATGTTTGGAAAAAAACCTGTCAGTATATAAATAAATATAATATAGATATCCCAATTTCAGTTAATGTGTCTATGAAACATTTAGGAGAAACTAATTTTACATCTTTTATATTAAATTTACTTGAAAAATATAATATAAGACCAAACCAATTATGTTTAGAATTTACTGAAAGCGTAGACTATGATAATAATCAAAATCTTGAGAACACATTATTATATTTGCAGGAAAATGGTTTAAAATTATCACTTGACGATTTTGGTACAGGATATTCAAGTTTAGCTCGCTTAAATAAGATGCCCATAAATGAGATTAAAATTGATAAGTCATTAGTTAATGATTTAATTGACGATCCAAAATCCAAATTTATTTTAGAAAGTATTATACACATGAGCAACAAGTTAAATTTAAAAACAGTTGTTGAAGGGATTGAAACGGAAGAACAACTAGATATTTTAAAAAAATTAGGATTTAACACAATTCAAGGATATTTATTTAGTAGACCTCTACCGGTTAACGATTTTGTATCTCTTTTAGAAAAAACAAATATTAATTAAAAAATAAACCAATAAGCAATAGAAATATTATATTGTCGCTATTTTTAGGGATTTTTTTATTATTAGTAGATAGGTATTAATATTTAAACTACATTATACGAGATAAGCTTTTATATCATATGAGATGACAATCTTAGAAAATTGCTCTTCATGTTCAATTATAAGTGATATATAATGCAAACAGGAGATACGACCATATCTCCTAAATAATTAATTTTTTCTAAATTTAGCAAGCTCTACGGGTCGTCCCGCCCCTGAACTATAAACTGATTATATTATATTTAGTCTATAAAGTCAAGAGATTTTAGCAATTCATCACACCACCTATAGAGGT
>LJHE01000086.1 GCA_001983555.1 Candidatus Epulonipiscioides gigas | reverse complement strand
TTTTTCATTTCTTGCAAATTTATAAAATTATATCTTGACATTTAGTTTTATTTTTCATTTTAACTTAACAGCTCCTAAATAAAATTATAATACATATATAATTTTATCACATATATTATATGCACTTATCAAAATAGGTATATATTACACAGAAATAGGGATAAAATGCTATTAAAAAGTTAAACATTAAACTTTTGTTTTAAATCTAAAAATTTCTATAATAATTGTTATTGATGATAAAGTAATACCTAAACATATAATATAACTAAAATAATATAGATTATAAAAAAATAATATACTAACTACAATTAATTCAGCTATTAAATTAAACACTGTTTTTTTGCGAAAATATTTTATTTCATCATTATCCAAAAGCTTTGTGGGAGTTTCCACTGGTGCAAATTTTAAGATTATAGGTACAGATATACATATTAAAACGATAGAAATAATAAATATATAATTCACAGAAGTAAATTTAAGTATGGTTAATATAAGCAAAAATAGAGCAGTTGAAAAAAAATAACAATTAATTGACTTTTGGCAATGATAACCGCCAGCATAAATACGAATTAAAGAAAATGATACCAAAAATATTACAGTTTCTAAAAGTAAATCAAATAATGCTCCTAAAACTAACATAGTAATAATATTAAAAGTAAGCTCTATAGCTGTAGATAAACCATATATAACTATTTCTTTATCCTCACTCTTACAATGTCCATTAGCAACTAATTCATTTACTAGTTTTTCTAATTTTTCTTTTAACATAAAAATGCTCCTTTTCTTTAGATAATTGTCTTACTTTTCTTTAGTAATTGTAAATCTATCCACTAATTGCGTAAATTGATGTCCTACATCCACAATTTTTTCAAATGGATTGACAATTGTATATGCAGTAACCTCATAATCACCTGCTTCTAAAGGTAATTCTAGTTGAAGCTCTGAGAAATAAGTTCCTATATGCTCAAATTTAGGAATATATTTTAATAAATATGGCTCAAAATTCAAACAAATTATAATTAACATATCTTCATTAACATTTACTGGCGAGATAAACGAGTTAAAGGTAATAATTTCATTATTAGTAGTATAGTTAGATTTTGAGAACTGTATTTGAGGATTATTAATATCAAAAGTTTTGTCTTGATTAATAGTCAGCACATTTGGTGAAAGTATCTTATCCGTTACTTTAGTAAAGCTTAATGTAGTATGCTCTGGCAAATTAGTATATGAATTATTATATGTAGAGCTGTGGACTATATCGTATATAGTACTAGTTCCATAAGCATCAGTACTTATTTCTAAATTTTTAGATTTTATATCCAGTCCAGTATTAGTTGTAACAAAAAGTTTATGAATATCTTTATCTTTAATAATTTCATTGGAATTTAAGTATAAATTGAGCTTATATTTGGTATGATTTTGAACATCCAAAGTATAAGTATATTCAAAGTTGCCATCTTCTTCCAATTTAAAACTAATTGGTTGATAGTCATAATACACTCTTATTTCAGTATCTATAATTTGATTTTCTTCTCCCGCTCCACTAAACCCTACATTTAAATTTAATGGTAAATATTCGTCTTCATATATTAGTAAAGTTCCTAAATTATCTTCTTGTTCTAATGTTTGAAATCCAATTGTCCAATTATAATTATATGTGTCATTTAATCTATAATATTCTTGAGTTTCTATAGCCACATTTTGATTATTTAAATCTGAGCAACCTATTAAATTAAATCCAATTATACATAGCAGTAAAAGTAATTTAATTTTTTTCATATAATTAAATCCTTTCATATCTTTTTATTTTTTCATAAAAAAAACTCACTAGAACCTATAATTATAGATTCTAGTAAGGCAGGAGATTATTTTAATAATATAAACCACTTTTCATTCTATCATATTGCATATCAGATGTACTGCTTGTTTTGACAAAACTTTCTACTACAAAATATCTAATCTCATTGTTAGGAACTGATATTGTTGGAGTTGTTACTGAATTAGTAAAATAAAGTGTTTTTTCTGCAGAGTCTATAAGCTCTTGGTCATAATACGAAAATCCATGAATTATAGCTTTTAAATAAAAACTTTCAATACCAGTTTTTACAGTTGCAGTTGCAATAGAAGAGGCATCAGAAGATGATACTGTTATCTCAACTGGTGCATATGTTGCAAATGTAGGCACGGTTGCCCCAAAAAGTGATCCTATTGCCAATAATGTTGCTAAACTTTTTTTCATAATAAATCCCTCCATTATTTAATATAATAGCATTAATAGTTCTACACAATAATATCTATATGTCCATATGATATGGATTAGCATAATATCGTCTTTAATCATTGTAGATTAATGCTTTGACAGATTGGCTTAGACAGCGCTCAGCACTAAAACTTTCTTAATTTTTTAGCTGAATCTGGAAGCTTACTTTGGTGAGTTATAAATGTACAAGTTGTATTTGTGATAAATGATGTAACCATCATAGCAAATGTAGATATTATCTTTCCGTACTTTTTAATAAAGTTTTGCATAATTGCATCTCCTTTTGTTTTCTAATGTGATAATAGTATATTAACATAATTTTTTTATTTAAATTCAAACAGGGATAATTTACATAGATATAGGGAAATAATGCATATTAAATTTTTTTAAATAAAATTACTGTTGCTGTAAATATATTATCTTTAACATAAATTTTTAAAATTCCATTCGAGTTTTTTAACAGATCATTAATACTTTTTAATCCTATCCCATGTGATAACATATCTGTTTTATTAGTAATAGGCAGATTATTTTTAAAGTTTATTTTATGATTATATGGATTAGATATACTAAAATATAAATTTCCACATTCTTCATACGCTTGTATTTTAATTTTCTTTTGTGTTGAACTTATTGAATTAAAATTTTCTGCTACATTATCAAATAAATTTCCTAAGACTACATATAAGATATGTTCATTTATGTTTAAATTTTGTGAAATCTCTACATTTATATCGACAGGTAAATCTTTTTCATTAAAATTATTTATTCTATAATTTAGTAAACCATTAATCATCAGATGTTTTGTATAACAAACATCTTTATGGAGGCTATATTCTCCAATTAAATTATTAATTTCTTGACTTATTTCTGTTAATTCATCAATTTCAAGAGAGTTTAACTTTTCCTTTATATAAAGTAATTTATAATTTAAGTTATGTTTAAATATTTTTATTGCTTTGTAATTATCTTCTTGTTTTTGCTGAACTTTTAAATAAGATTCTAACTGATTTTTTATTAATTGATTTTCATAATATATTTGGTCAAATGTACTTATTTTATCTAATATTATATAAAAAATAATAGTTAAAATTAGAATTATAATAATTCCAATACTATTTAAATATTGTAATTGAGAATAATTTAAAAAAAATGAAAAAATATATATTACAAAAATACCACTTATAGGAAATAATATAAATTTAATTTTGAAGTTGTAGATTATTTTTTCTTCTTTTTTATTCTGCTTAAAATAAAGTTGAATACATTTAATTACTATAAGCTCTATAAAACGTGATATAAAATTATTGATAAGTTTATAGTGTGTGCTCGATATAAGAATATAAAGATTAATATCTAGGAATATACCGTAACTATATGCTAACAGTGCCTCGATTCCCATGCTAATTACAGTAAATAATAAAATTAATAATATTTTTTCTTTTAGACTACATATAAAAATATAAGACAAAATATATGACAACAAAAAATGTATAACGAGAGTTAATGTCAGGTTCAAACTATATTTAGCCATAAGAGTATTAATAACTATGAATATTATCATTATTATTTTCTGTATAATTAACATATTATTTTTTTTATGTAGATTTATTTCTAAAAAAAATATTATAGAGTATAAATGAATTATAGTTAAAATTATATATAGAAACCATATTATTAGTTGCTCCATTAATTAAACCTTTCCTCAATATATTTTTGATATCGCTCTATAGTATCTGCTTTATATAGTCTGCTAATAGGTTGTGGTGCTTCTTCTAATAACTTTGGCACTATGCAATTAGAGCTAATAACAGAATAGCGCAGATTGAAAATATATGATTGATTTGGTCTAATAAATTGATTATAAATCTTCACTTGATCCCAAACTTTTTTTAGTGTAGTTCTATATTCGATTGTATCATTGTAAGTTTTAATTATTACCTTATTTTTATTACTTTCAAAATAAATAATATCATTAATTGGTAAATAATATATATTATTTTGTTGATGGTATGGAAAACTAATTTTATTAATGTGCAATAAAGCTTCTTGTAAAGCTTGTATTAATTCTACTCTGTTAAATGGTTTTTGAACAAATGCTATTGTATTAATACCAAACAATTTTTTCATAAATCTATCATAACTAGATATAAATATGATTAAGCTATCACTAGAGCTTGAACGTATTATTTGAGCGGTATCTATTCCATCCATTTCATGCTTCATAACAATATCTAAAAATATAATATGATATTTTCTATTTGGTAAACTGTTAAGCAGTTCTTCACCAGATGAAAATTCGTAAATTTCAAATTCAATATTTTGTTGAATCTGAAACTTTATTAAAAATTCTTTCAATTTAATTCTTTCTTGTGCCATATCATCACAAACAGAGATAGTTAGCATAATTTTACCTCCTAATATAATAAATAATAAATATTATATCATTAATATAAAAAAAATAAAACAAAAATTTGATGTTTATTAATAAAAAAATATTATCACCAAATTAAGAAATTAAGACAAGGAAGCTCTCGCATTTATGCGTGGGGGAACTGATACAGCTTTAAAATATCAATTTATCATAAGCTTTGTTGGATATGTACTTTGTTTAAATTGAAATATTAGTAGTAAAATTAGCATTTTCGTATAAAATGAGCTATGTAGAAGGGTTGACTTTTGATATATAAAAAATGCTCCTTTCTATATAACAAGCTTTTATTATTTAACTTGTTTATTAAGAATGGAGCATATTATTGTAAAATCTTAAAAAGATTGAATTTTTGATTTTTTATTAGTTTTCCATTGGAAGATAATACCTAGTACTAATAGTATAATTGGGCTAATAGGATAAATTATAATTGAAGGTATTGGTAGATTATAAAATAATTCAAAAACTTGTTTAGGATATATCTGATAATATTGATAATTCATGAGTATTTCAGAAAATATTTCTATATAATCATCAGAATAAAATATCACAAATAATCCGCTTACAATTGAATGTGCTCCTTCTAATGATGTTATAAAAATAAAAAATGGTTTAAACAATTTAGCAAATAAAATACCAAATAAAATTGCACTTACTAAGCCTATAATTAGTCCAGCTATGTAAGAATCTATAAAGAATGTACTAATTAATATAGTAAGAGCAAATATACTCACGCTCCATAAAATTATTATAATTGCTTTATAAAACTGATAACCCGATATAAATCCAAGTAAAAATGCAATTAATGATAGTAGTATAATAATGATAATATTTGATAGTTCGAATATTGTTGCAACAAAAACCACGATACTAGTTAGTACGAGACCAAATGTTAATCCAGATAAAAACTTTACTAATTTATATCCTAATAATAAAGATATAGTACCTATCAATATATTAATAATCATAATTATAAGTACTGAATTTGATAAAATTTCTAAAATTTCGGATGAGCTCATTTTAATTCTCCTTTTATTAATTAAATTTTACAAAATTATATAATATATTATGTTAAATATTTATATAATATGATTTAAAATAAAAAAGATAGCAAATAGTATAACTATAATACTAAAAGTTATTACATTTTATGACATTAAGTATAATAAGTATAGTAATCAAACTTATAATCATCAGTATAAATTACAAATTAAAGCAAAGATAATAGAGGTTCAATAACATCTAAATTCAAGTCTCCACTAAACTCTTGCATCAGCTAAAGTTACTACTGGAAGGACGATTTGTGAACAGTGTAGGATTGATTACCTAACTTTAGTTTTTCAGTGGACTCATTTTAATGATGGAAAGCACTAAAGGTGCAGGTGGTTAAGGGGAGGCTTTTAGGCAACTATTATTTTAAAGTACTGTGACTATATTTTAAAATGAGCTTGATTTAATTGAGTTTTTTTAGTATAACTAAGAGAGCAACAAATAGAAGTGGAGCAAATTATGTTAAAGAATGAAGAATATACAATGGAAGTAATAGATATTGATAATAATGGAAGAGGAATAGCAAAATATGATGGAATAGCAGTTTTTATACCAAATACTGTTACTGGAGATATAGGCAAAGTTAAAATCATAAAAATGGCTAAAAATTATGCTGTAGGAAAGTTTTTGCAATTTATTACACCTTCTCCTTATCGTCAAGTGTCAAAGTGTCAATATATAAATTGTGGTGGATGTACTATGCAAAATGTAAGCTATCAGTTTCAGCTCGAATACAAACAAAAACAAGTAAAAGATTGTTTAGAGAGAATAGGTAAAATTAAAGATGTACAAATTTCAACTACTATCGGAATGGCAAATCCGCTCAATTATCGTAATAAAGCGCAATATCCTATTAGAAAAATAGATAATGAAATACAAGTAGGATTTTATGCTCAAAGAAGCCATCAAATAATTAATATAGATGAATGTATTAGTCAAAACGCCCAAAATACACAAATTATAAAAGTAGTTAAAACTTTTTTACAAGATAATAAAATTTCAATATATAATGAGCATATTCATAAAGGTTTAGTACGCCATTTAGTAATTAGAACAAGTTTTTATTTTAATGAAATTATGGTCTGTCTCGTTATAAATGGAAATAAGCTCCCATGTGCAGATAGACTAATTGATAGTTTAAAACAAATTAACGGGGTTACAAGTATCTTGCTCAATCATAACAAAATAAAAGGGAATGTTATTCTTTCGGATCAAATAACTGCTCTTTATGGAAACGATTATATAACCGATAAAATTGGAGATTTAACTTTTAAAATATCCCTCCTTTCTTTTTTTCAAGTAAATCCAATCCAAACCAAAATATTATATGAAAAAGCTTTAGAATTTGCGAGCTTAAATAAAGAAGAAACAGTTTTAGATGCTTATTGTGGAATTGGCACTATTTCATTATTCCTAGCAGAGCAGGTCAAAAAAGTAGTTGGAGTCGAAATAATTCCACAAGCAATTTTAAATGCAAAAGAAAATGCTCAAATTAATAATATCAAAAATGTAGAATTTTTACTTGGAAAATCAGAAGATATTGTTTTAGAAGAAAAATTTGATGCTATTTTTCTAGACCCTCCAAGAAAAGGTTGTGATATTAATTTCTTAGAAACTATTGTGAAAAATTTGCCACAAAAAATTGTATATATATCTTGTGACCCAGCTACACTTGCTCGAGATTTACAATTTATAGTTAATAATGGATATACCTTACAAAAGGTTCAGCCAGTGGATATGTTTCCATATACTTCTCATGTTGAAGTTATTGTTATGTTAACTAAAAATTAATCAAGTTGTTCTAAATTTAAATTTATGAATATATTTTTTTTAATATCAAAATAGCAATTGTATAATAAAATATATTTATAACAAATACAATTGTATAAAGTAACTTATATTTATTACAGTTGCTACAACTATTTTAAAAAAAATTATAACTATACCTTATAATAGAGCATAAAATTAACTCTTTTTGGAGCTGGTTTTATGCTTTATTATTTTGATTTTTTTTGTATAATACCTAGATTTATTTTTTCAAATCTTATATATTCCCAGTAGTTATATTATACAAAAGTTAGATTAAAGGAGAAACTCATCATGAAAATTATCACTACAACACAGAAGAGCTTTTGGCAAGAAACAAATCTACAAACAAATGATACTATTAAATCTACCTTAGCTATTACGAGCGAAGCAGAAGAGTGGGAAGGTTTTGGTGGCTGTTTTAATGAACTTTCACAAATTGCCTTACTTGGTTTAAGTCAAGAGAAAAGAAATGAAGTTTATAATATTTTATTTGATAAAAATACCGATGGACTTAAATTTGATTTCTGCCGTATTCCAATAGGAGCTTCAGATTATGCTGAACTTTGGTATTCACATAATGAAACAGATGCTGACTATGAAATGAAAAATTTTTCTATAGAACGAGACAAAAAATATCTTTTGCCTTATATAAAAGAAGCTCTAAAGAGAAATCCTAATATGAAATTTTTTGCATCACCGTGGAGTCCTCCATCTTGGATGAAGTATCCAAAAGCTCATAATTTTGGAACTCTAGTTCAAACACCTGAAAATCTAAGAGCATATGCATTATATTTTGCATTATTTATTGAGGCATATGAAAAAGAAGGTGTAACTATAAGTCAGCTCCACATACAAAATGAGCCAGTATCAAGTCAAAAATTTCCTTCTTGTATATGGACAGGAGAAGAATTTGCAAACTTTATAGCAAATTATTTAGCCCCAATGTTTAAAGAAAGAAATATTAAAACAAAAATTTGGTTAGGAACACTTAATGGACCTGAAACAGATAACAGAAAGCTTTATACTAGATATGATAACTACGCAAATCTTGTATTACACGATGAAAAAGCGTATCCACATATTGAAGGGGTATCATATCAATGGGCAGGAAAATATGCTGTTCAAATTACTAAGTCAGCTTTTCCAGAAAAGAAAATTATGCAGACTGAAAATGAATGTGGTGACGGAAAAAATACTTGGGAATATGCTATGTATATTTTTGAAATGTTTCAACACTATATTTCAAATGGAGTTTGTGCGTATACCTACTGGAATATGGTACTTCCACCAAAAGGAGCAAGCACTTGGGGGTGGAATCAAAATAGTATGATAGATATTACAGATGATTATAAATTTAATTATGAATATTATATCATGAAACATTTTTCAGCTTTTATTAAAGTTGGAGCAAAAAGACAAGTTTTAAGTGGACATTTTAATAGTGTTTCAGTTTGCTTTAAAAATCCAGATAGCTCTATCGTTCTTGTTACAAAAAATCCATTTAAAAAAGCTGTAGAATTCGACTTTAATGGACAAAAAATTATTTTACCTCCATTTTCAATAAATACAATTTTATTATAAATCTAAAAAAGACGAGAAATATATATTCTCGTCTTCTTATTTTTACCAAATTTATTCTTTATGTGGTGCATCCACAGGACAAACACTAGCGCAAGTACCACATTCGATACAAGCATTTTTATCAATTACATATTTTGTTTCTCCTTCAGAAATGCAACCTTGAGGGCATTCTGATGCACAAGCTCCACAGCTAATACAATCATCATTAATTACATATGCCATTTTGGTAACCTCCTTCAACTTCTCTATAAACATATTATATACAATGTCTATTAGTTAGTCAATTATAATTTTTTGTAGAAAAAGTTCTAAATATATGATATAATTTTCAAAAGTTGATATGTTCAATTTTTATTTAAAAATAATGGAGGTTTTTATGAAAAAAAGTGCAGCAACAATTAGAGCAGAAGAGCGAAAATATTATCAAAGTTCAGATTGGTTTTGTACATTTCCAACACGTCCAATCACAGGTCTTGTGAGAGAAGAAGGAATTCACCGACGTGACCCAAGTAGTATAATAAAAGTAGATGATTTATATTATGTCTATTATACAAAATCATATGGTCCGCATGTAGGCTTTGGCAGTGGAGATTTAGAGGCAAAAGTTTTTCCTTGGGATTATGCTGAAGTTTGGGTGGCAACATCTAAAGATGGATATCATTGGGAAGAGCAAAATGTGGCATTAAAACGCGGTGAAGCTGGTCGTTATGATGATAGAAGTGTTTTTACACCAGAAATTTTAAAATATGACGGCAAATTTTATCTTGTATATCAAACTGTAAAACATCCTTATGTAAATAGAAGTTTTGAAAATATTGCTATTGCAGTGAGCGACAGTCCTCTTGGTCCATTTAAAGCATCTGCTGAACCAATTCTTACACCATCAATGGATGGAGAGTGGGACGGAGAAGAAGATAATAGATTTTTAGTTAAGAAAAAAGGTAGCTTTGACAGTCACAAAGTTCATGACCCGCTTTTATTTCATTATAATGATAAATTTTATTTATATTATAAGGGAGAAAGAATGGGCGAAGAAATTTATATGGGTGGTCGCGAAACTATGTGGGGTGTTGCCATTGCTGATAAAATTGAAGGTCCATATATTAAAAGCGAATATAATCCAGTAACAAACTCAGGGCATGAAACATGTTTGTGGAAATATGATGGAGGTATGGCTGCATTTTTGCGTACAGATGGAGTTGAAAAAAATACTATACAGTTTGCTCCAGATGGAATTAATTTTGAAATAAAATCTGTTATTCCAGGAGGCCCAATTGCACCAGGCCCATTTAGACATGATGACCCAATAAATGAACCATTGGACGGAATGAAATGGGGATTATCACATGCTTTAAATCAATGGGGAAGCCTAGTAAGATTTGATTTGAGCACGCACCAAAGAGATATTTTTAGAACTAGAACTAAGTTTCATTAAATTATTTTGAAATGGGGATAATAAGTTATCCCTATTTCTATTTTTTGTGAACTACCACCACTTATAGAAGTGTGGGCTTCTTGCGTAAGCCGAACCAATGTTTAGTAATTTAGCAATTTATCACACCACCTATAGAGATGGGATAATTCTTGCTAGTTTTAGTTAAATTAAATAATATTGAGTAATATTATCAGTTTTAACAGGTATTTTTTCATAAATAGTAAAAGTGTTTTTTCCATGTTTTTTTGATTCGTACATAGCAATATCTGCACATTGATAAAGTCCTGCAAAATCCACAATTACTTCTGAAACTCGAGCAATTCCAATGCTGGCAGAAATAGTGATATTAATATTATTTTTAGAATAAGTTTTAGTAATTTTTTTGCAAAGTTCTAAAGCTCTTTTGTTTATATCAGATAAATTATTTTTAAAATAAACAATAAATTCGTCTCCACCAATACGTCCAATAACATCTGAATCAGGAAATAACATGTTTAATTTCATTGAAATTTCTTTTAAAACTTTATCTCCCATGTCATGCCCTAGATTATCATTTATAGCTTTAAAATTATCCAAATCAATCATAAATATTACTCCATCTTTATTATTTTCGATATAGTCAGAAATAAGTTTTTCAGTAGATATTTTATTATATAAAGATGTTAAACCTTCACGTTCAGCTTTAAATATTAAGTCTTTATTTTTTTGAATATTTTCAACAATTAACATTGCTATTACTAAATCATCACATTCTATAAAAGAAATATTAACACGATGACATTGATAATCATTATTTACAAAAAATCGGCATTCGTATTGATACTTGTGAACTCCTTTATTATATAAATCCATCATATAAGTTAAACATGTTGCAGTATAAAAATTTTTTCTGTCTTCTTTATGAATCTCAAGCGTATTTAAAAAAGGTAAAAAACTATTATAAGGCTGACCAATTATTTCGTGGTGAATGTTGCCCCTATAAATATAGTTTATTATTTTATCCTCATTGCAATTTATTTCAATAGTTAACAATTTATTTTCAAATAACATAGATTTATAATGATTTTCTAAAACATTATATAACAATTTACGTTTATCTTCCATTATTTCATATCCTATCATCATAAATAGCGAAGTATATAAAATTCCAATTATACAAATACCAAAGTATAATTGTTGTAAAAAAAATTCACTAGCGGTAATTTTTGTAGAAAAAAATATAGTATTAATTATAACAGTAAAAGCTAAAAAAGACACTATTGCAAATAAAATATTTAATCTATGAGTATGTTGTCTAATTAATTTTAGATACTTAAGTTTAATGGTTTTTAAAATAATAACTATTTCAATACAACAAAATATCATGCTAATTAATCTACTGCTCATTAAAAGACCTGGTGTATTCAGGATATAAAACATACTTTTATGAATAATTAGTGCTATCACAGACCAAATAATGATAGATATTGCTAAAAGATGAATAACCACTATAAAGGCACAGCTTAATTTTAAAATTATTGAGCCCTTAAATGATATAAATAAATGTAGTACATAAAGTAATGTTAATAAAATATAAGTAATCATTGGAGAAATTGGCATAAGCTTACTAGAATAAGTTGCATAACTAGAAATAATTAGACACATAAAACAAATAGTTTTCCAATTTGTCTTTATAGGTGTAATTTTACTCAATAATTTAGAAAATAACACATTAGCAATAAAATAAATTAAAATAAATAAAAAGTATAATATTATCCTTTCCATTAACAATCACCTCTAATATAGCCCTCAATCATTATGAGCAAGGGATTAAATTTAATTAAAAATTATAATTCTCCTTTCATTTGTGTGTTAGAGCTTCAAATATTATTTTAGTATTTTCTAACATGCTCATTTCTAAAGTTTCCCATTGTTCTTTGCTTCCTGTATAATTAATTGTATCAATATTAGTATATACAAAAGCTAAATTATCTAAATAAGTCACACTGCTAGGTATAGTTATTTCTGATAAACTGGGATTGTACCCAAATGCATTATAACCAATTGAAGTTAAATTTTGTGGTAAAGTGATATTCTCTAGGTTATCGCAACTATAAAATGCAAAGTCGCCAATTGAATCAATAGTCAGAGGCATTGTTACTGATGTTAGCTTGTCACAATCACTAAATGCATGGTTGCCAATTGCTCTAACTTCAACTTCTTCTATATGGCTAGGAATATTTACACTATATACTGAATTTTCAGCATTTATAATAGTGCCTGTCTGTTTATCAAATTGAATTTGGCCACCTTCAATACCTTCGACTTGTATCCAGTCATTTAAAAGATCTAGATTGCTATTATATATAATAGCAGCTCTTGTAATCCCTGTTTTTAGACTTTCCCATTGTTCTCGAACACCTTCATAGTAAACTATCTTTAATTTTATATCTTCAGGTTTTCCAAAAATATTTTGTTCATTATAAATAACACTTGTAGGTATACTGATATCTGTTAAATTATTATTACTACTAAATGCACTATCTCCAATTGAACTAACTCCATTAAGAATAGCTATAGTTGTTAAGTTTTCACAATCAAAAAATGCTCCAATTCCAATAGAGCTAACACTACTTGGTATAGTAATAGATGTTAAACTATGACAACGATTAAATGCATAATTACCTATAAAATCAACATTATTGGGGATAACAATATCAATCAAGTGGTAACAGCTACCAAATGCATTATCACCAATAAAAGTGACGGCGTTAGACATAGTTACAGTTTCTAGCTGATAACAATTTGAAAATGCTGATTCACCAATAGAAGTTATAGTATCTGGTATAGTGACAGAAATTAACTTATTATTGTGAGCAAAAGCTTCTTTGTCAATGGAGCTCACAATTACACCATTTATTTTTTCTGGAATATTTGCAATAATAATAGTGTCATCCGCATCGGTGATAGCTCCTGTTTTGTAATTAAATTTAATACTGCCTCCAACAATTGCAGGATGTGATATCCAAGCATTTAAATCAGTTTGTTCTATTGCATATGTATTATTTATACTACTCATTGGTTGAAATAATAACGCTCCCAAAATTAAAATACTAAATTTTTTTTTCATATATAACTATGCTCCTTACAAAATATTTTGAATCTATATATTATATGGGGAAAGATGTAAAATATGTCCAACAAACAATGAAGGGATGGATGCCCACCCCTTATAATTTAATACATTAATTTTTTACATAATTGCTTAGGTTTAGTAACTGTAGATGTTAGATCAACTTGCTTTCGTTGCTCACAACTTTCTTCAAATGAGCTCATAATTTCTAGTACATGATAGATTAAATCGCCATTTGCTCTAAAATCACCACCATTTTCAATAGCATAAGCCATGTCAGCGAGTCCTAGACCTCTTGAATTTTCTGAATAATTAAAAAGATAAGGCATTTCTTTAAATTCTTTAGTTTGTGCTGTAAATAATTTAATGGTACCACCAAAAGTATTTGGGTCTGGAACAGAAAGTGTACCTTCAGAACCATAGATTTCGATAAATGGCATTTGAGCTTTATAAACATCAAATGAAGTTATAATAGTTCCAATAACACCTGATTCAAATGCCATCATACCAGCAATATGAGTTTTAACATCAACATCAATAATTTCACCATAGTGTTGTTTGCTTGTAATAAGACGTTTGTCGAAACTTGTTTTTGTCATTCCTGAAACTGCTTTAACTGGTCCAAGAAGACTTACAAGAGCAGTTAAATAATATGGACCCATATCCATCATAGGTCCGCCACCCCTTTTATAATAAAACTCAGGGTCTGGATGCCAAGTTTCATGACCTCTACAAAGCATAAAGGCACTTGCTCCAATTGGAGTACCGATAAAACCATCGTTAATAAGTTTAATACAAGTTTGTATGCCTGCTCCTAAAAATGTGTCAGGAGCACCGCCAATTAATACACCATTTTCTTTTGCAAGACGAATAAGTTCTTTACCCTCTTCAAGACTTGCCCCTAAAGGTTTTTCACAATATACATGTTTTTTAGCTTTAAGAGCACGAGAAGAAACTTCAAAATGTTCATATGGTCTTGTTAAATTTAAAACTATATCTACATTTGGGTCATTTAAAATTTCGTCTAAATCGTTATAAACTTTAGGTATATTATACTCTTCGCTAACCTTAGTTGCTTTTTCTGGTACAATATCATATACTCCAGCAAATTCAACATTACTAAATACATTAGTTATATTTTTTAAATAAATTCTACTAATTGCTCCACAACCTACTAATGCTACTTTTTGCATATTATCCTCCAATTAAAACATTTTTTTATCACTTTCAAATTTTTTGGTATCTAAATTATGTTCTATAGCATATGCTTTACCTTCTGCAGCCCAAAGCATTCCTCGTTTCATCATCTCTTGAGCAGATGGAAATTTATCAAAAACATCATCATTATGCCCTAAAGAAGTGTAATATATTCTTCCGTTACCCCACATTTTTGTCCAAACTACTGGCATATCAACTGGCTTATTTGCAGCATGGAAAAATGGTACATCTGGATGTGGAAAACGTGTTGTTGCAAGTACTTCTATTGCAGGGTCAATATGCAAATAATACTGTTCACTTTTTACCATAAAGTCTTCTATTCCCGCAACTAATGGATTAGATTTTGAAGATATATTTACCATATATTCAACTCCACCACCACCTGGATGAGATACCCAGTTTGCTCCTGTGATAAATTGCCATAATACAGCGTTTCTAAATGCATCACACATTCCACCATGACAGCCAGCCATTCCAACACCTGATGCAACTGCTGCTGATACATTTTTTTCTTGATTACCTTCTAT
>LJHE01000085.1 GCA_001983555.1 Candidatus Epulonipiscioides gigas | reverse complement strand
AGGAGAAAAAATGACAAATTGGAATTTAATAATCTTTCTTTTATTATTTTTACTATATAATTATAGTATGTTTAATTATGTTTCTTTTATGTATTTACCATTTGTTGAGAATTGGAAAATTATATTTTTAACTAGTATAATCAATTGCCTTATGTTTATAGTACCTCAAGTCTTGCATTTAGATAATATCACTCCTATTGTAACTTATTTAGTTTGCTATAGTTTACAATTTAATTATATTTATAAAAAAAATATGATGGCATGTTTTTTTCTAGCTCTTATATTTACATTAAATTTGTATGGTATTGGACTTATAGTAGCAGGAACAATTTCTTTAATACACTCTAGCAGCATGGCTATTCAACGTGCTCAACCAGATATAAGAATGCTTACTACAATTTTTAGTTTACTAATAGCTATATTACAAATATGGATTGTAAAATCTTTATTTAGTAAAGAGAAAATTGATACCTTATTATCTCATAAAAAAAGCTTACAATTATCTTGTAAAATAATGAGCATAGTGTTTATTTATGCTCTTATAGTTATTGATATAGATAATCATCAAAAAATAGAAGACACTAGAATTGCTATTTTAAATATTAAAATAGGAATAGTTAGTATGTTTGGATTTATATTGGCTGTTATATATGGGTATATTTTTGGTATGTTAAACTTACATCAAAAACAATTTGAAAAATATGAAACACTTGTACACGAAGAAGAGGAACGTATAAATGAGCTCAATAAAACAGCAGAAAAAGATACTTTTACAGGATTATACTTAAAAAATGTAGGTTTAGAAAGAATTAATTTTTATAAAAATCGTAAAATTCAATTTTATGTTATCTTTATAGATATGGATGGGTTAAAAATTGTAAACGATGAATATAACCATAATGAAGGAGATTTTTATATATTAAACGTTACTAAGATTTTACAAAGCAATTTTAATAGTGCTATCATTTCTCGAATAGGTGGAGATGAATTCTTAATTGTAGGAGCTAGTCAAGATGTATATGAGCCTACTAGAAATACCATTACTGCATATGAAGAAGTTAAAATGATAAAATCTAACTATGAAAAGATATATGATACATCTATTAGTTATGGAATAGTTAATATTGATGAAACAAACTGGCTTAATACAGAAAATATAATCAAACTTGCAGACGAAAGAATGTATGATTTTAAAAAAAGCAAAAAGAAAGAAAGAGCAGTAACAAAAATATTCTAAATTTTGTGAAATGGGATATAGAATAAGTTCAGATAGTAATTGTAGTTATAAATTAGCCATATATTTTTCTAACAGCCTCACCGTATAGCCAGCTCTTTTAAGAGGAGGTGCATTGTAAGAGGCGGAAGGGTTTCTTTTAATAATAAAAAAACACATTAATTATGGTATAAAATTGCCTATTATTTTAAATAATAAAAAAGAGATGTTTAAATATGAAAATAATATATTATAAGCTGTATTTTTTGTATGGTAATGTAAACTAGTTTCATTTAAAATATCTATATAGTTAATAAAAAATTAATATTTATTTATATATATTAAATATTTCATATCATTAAGATTAAAGGAGCAATTTAAAATGTTAAAAGGAATTCCAAATATTTTATCACCTGAGTTATTAAAAGTATTAATGGAAATGGGTCATGGCGATACAATTGTTATTTCAGATGGTAATTTTCCAGCTGAGACTTTAGGCAAAAGAGTTATTAGATTAGACGGGCATGGCGTACCAGAAATTTTAGAAGCAATTTTAAAACTTATGCCACTTGATGAATATGTTGATGCTGCCACAGCTTTAATGGAAGTTGGCAAAAAAGATGCCAGCACTATTCCAACAATTTGGGCAACTTACAAAGATCTTATATCTAAAGCAGAAGGAAATAAAAATATAGAGCATATTGAAAGATTTAAATTCTATGACAAGGCAAAAGAAGCGTATGCTGTAATTGCAACTGGTGAAGCTGCTATTTATGCAAATATAATATTAACAAAAGGTGTTGTATTTAATTAAGCACTGTAAAAATAGGAGGATGTTATGTTAGTAAATTCAAAGAAAATGCTTTTAGATGCACAAGCTGGTGGTTATGCTGTTGCAGCTTTTAATGTTGAAAATATGGAGATGATTAAAGCCGTTATAAAAACTGCGGTAGAGCAAAATTCTCCTGTTATAATTCAAACAACTCCATCAACTGTAAAATATGGAACATTAGAAACGTTTTATGCTATGGTAAAAGCTGAAGCAGACAAAGTATGTGTACCTGTTGCTCTTCATTTAGATCATGGCAGTAGTTTTAATCTAGCAGTTTGTGGAATAAAAGAAGGCTATACCTCTATAATGATTGATGGGTCTCATGAGAGCTTTGAAGATAATATCAAAGTATCTAAAGCAGTTGTAGACGTTGCTCGTCCAAATAATATCACTGTTGAAGCAGAGCTTGGAAAAGTTGGAGGTAAAGAAGATGATCTTGAAGTTGAAGTTGATACCAATACAGACCCAAAAGAAGCAGAAGAATTTGTAGAGCGTACTGGTGTTGATTCTCTAGCAGTAGCAATTGGAACTGCTCATGGATTTTATGTTGGAGACCCTAAACTTGACAAAGAACGTCTTGATGAAATTAAAAAACTTGTATCAATTCCTCTTGTTCTTCATGGAGCATCTGGTGTATCAGACGCAGATGTTAAAGATTGTATTAAACGTGGAATTTGTAAAGTAAACTTTGCCACTGACCTTAGAGTTGCATATACAGATGGTATCAAAGAGCTCTTAAAAGTTGCTCCTGATACATTTGACCCTAAAAAATTTGGTGAGGTTGGAATGAAAAAAGTTAGTGACCTTGTTAAATCAAAAATGATAGTTTGTGGTTGCGTAGGAAAAGCGTAAAAATAGGAGGGGGCTACCTTGGATAAATATCTGATGGGAATGGACATTGGCACTAGTTCTTGTAAAGTAGCAATTTTTAATACAAAAGGTGAGCTTATAGCACACACAAATGGTGAGTATAACACTTATTATCCAAAAGAAGGATTTGTAGAGCAAGATCCAAATGAATGGTGGGAAGTTGTTTGCAAATCTTCAAAAGAATGTATTAAAAATGCTAATATTAATCCTGAAAAAATTGTTGGCGTTGGAGTTGCTGGTCAAAGTTGGTCAGCTATTGCAGTAGATGTTGATGGACATGTGTTAATTAATAACCCCATATGGATGGACACAAGAAGTACAGATATCTGCAATGATGTTAATAAAAAAATTGGAGAAGGTAATATTTTTGACCTCTCTGGAAACTCATTACAACCAACTTATACAACTGGAAAAATTTTATATTTTAAAGAACACAATCCAGCAGTTTATGAACGTATTTTTGCTATATTACAATCTAATAGTTATATTGTATATAAGTTAACAGGAGAATATTCGCAAGATAAATCTCAAGGATATGGATTTCATTGTTATAATATGAAAAAAGGTACTTGGGATAAAGATATGTGTGAGAAGCTTGGTATTAGAATGGAAATTTTACCAAAAATTTATGAATGTAGCGATATTGTAGGCTCTATTACAGAAGAAGCAGCTGAAAAATGTGGACTTGTAGCTGGTACAAAAGTTGTAGCGGGTGGACTTGATGCCGCTTGTGCAACTCTTGGTGTAGGCGTAATTTGTAACGGTCAAACTCAAGAGCAAGGTGGTCAAGCGGGTGGCATGAGTATTTGTATAGATGAATACAAAGCTGATCCAAGATTAATTCTAAGTAATCATGTGGTTCCTGATATGTGGCTTTTGCAAGGTGGTACAACAGGTGGCGGTGGTGTTATGCGCTGGGTTGAGCGTGAACTTGGCGATCGTGGAACTGCAAAAGAAAAGGGAATAAGCTCGTTTAATTATCTAAATGAGCTGGCCAAAGAAGTTCCAGCAGGCTCCGACGGTGTAGTTTTCTTACCATATATGGCAGGTGAAAGATCTCCTATTTGGAATCCATATGCTAAAGGTGTATATTATGGGCTAGATTTTAGTAAAAATAGAGGTCATATGGTACGCTCTTCTATGGAAGGTGTTGCATATTCGTTACGCCATAATATAGAAATCGCTGAAGATGCTGGTGCTGTAGTTAAAGAGCTTATTGCAACAGGTGGTTCTGCAAATTCGCTACTTTGGACACAAATTAAATCTGATATAACAGGAAAGGATATTATTGTTCCAGCTTCAGATGAGGCAACTCCATTAGGAGCTGCTATTCTAGCAGGAATTGGTATCGGTATATATAAAGATTTTAATGAAGCAGTAGATACCTGTGTAAAGGTAAAACGAACCCACAAGGTAAACTTAAATAATAAAGAAGAATACAATAAAAGTTATGAAAAGTATATAAGACTTTATGAGCTATTAGAAGTAATGATGCAACCATAGAAGGAGGTCAATTTTTAATGAAAGCAGCAGTAGTTTGTGCAAATGAAGATGTTCAATATATAGACTATAAAGAACCAGAAGTTAGTGAAGGTATGGTAAAAATTAAAATTAAGGCATCTGGAATTTGTGGTTCTGATATTCCACGTGTACTTCACAATGGAGTTCATTTTTATCCTATTGTACTAGGACATGAATTTTCTGGAGATGTTGTTGAAATTGGTGAAGGGGTTACAAAGGTTAAAGTTGGAGATAGAGTGTCAGGAGCTCCGTTATTACCTTGTCTAACTTGTGAAGACTGCCAACATGGAAATTACTCTCTTTGTAAAAATTATAGTTTTATTGGTTCAAGGAAACAAGGGAGCAATGCGGATTTTGTTGTAATTCCAGAAAGAAATGCTGTACCATTTGATGCAAGTATACCATATGAGCAAGGTGCGATGTTTGAGCCATCAACAGTTGCATTACATGGGCTTTTTCAAAATGATTATCAAGGTGGAGAAAAAGTTGCTATCTTAGGTGGAGGAACAATTGGTATTTTTACAATGCAATGGGCCAAAATATTTGGTGCAGCTGAAGTTGTTGTATTTGATATAAGTGATGAACGTTTAGAACTTGCAACAAGAATGGGTGCAACCAAAACTTTTAATACTACTAAAGAAAACTTTATGGAAGAAGTTAAAGAATTTACTCAAGGTAAAGGCTTTAGATATGTTTTTGAAACAGCAGGTCAAACTGCTACCATGTATATGGCATTTGAATTAGCTAGTAATAAAGCTAATGTTTGTTTTATTGGAACTCCTCATGTGGACTTGACGTTCACACCTAAAATGTGGGAGAATATGAATCGTAAGGAATTTAAACTTACAGGCTCTTGGATGTCATACAGTGCTCCATATCCTGGAAAAGAATGGGATTTAACTGCTCATTATTTTAAAACTGGTCAGCTCAAATTTGATCCTGCATTTATTGCAGAAAAGATGCCGATGTCACAAGCTCAAGAAGCTTTTATGATGTTTAAAGAGCCAGGTCGAGTTAAAGGTAAAGTATTGTTGATAAATGAGTAAAAGTAACATCAAAATCTAGTGTTATGGATGTTCGTTCACATCCAAAAAATTGTTAAAATTAAATTTAAAAGGAGCAAACTAAAAAATGGAAGTTATCGCACAAAATCTTATACCAAAACGAAAGCTTTATAATGGAATGGAAATTCCAGCTATTGGAATGGGAACTTTTGGTTCTGATAAATATAATAGTGAACAAGTTTCTGCAGCGGTTAAAGGAGCAATTAAAGTAGGATATAGACTATTTGATTGTGCTGCTTGTTATCACAATGAAGATCTAATTGGTAAGGTGTTTAAAGAAGCTATTGATGAAGGTCTTGTAAAAAGAGAAGATTTATTTATAACTACTAAAGTTTGGAATGATATGCATGGCGATGGAGATGTTCTAATTTCTTGTGCAAAGAGTTTAAAAGATCTTAAACTTGATTATATCGACCTATTTTTTGTACACTGGCCATTTCCAAACTATCATGCTCCAGGTTGTGATGGAGATACAAGAAATCCTGATTCTAAGCCTTTTAGCGTAGAAAAATTTATGAAAACTTGGAGACAATGTGAAAGACTTCAAGAAATGGGACTTGTTAAATCAATTGGTATGAGCAATATGACAATTGCTAAACTTGATGCAGTATTGCCACTTTGCAAAATCAAACCTGTTGCAATTGAAATGGAACTTCATCCTTGTTTCCAACAAAAAGAGCTATTTAAATATTTAGAAGACAGAGATATTCTTCCAATTGCATTCTGTCCTATAGGCTCACCCGAGCGTCCTGAAAGAGATAAAACGGAAACTGACATTGCAGACATCGAAGTTAAAGAAATGATTGAAATTGCAAAAGCTCACAATGTTCATCCAGCTATTATTTGCTTGAAATGGGCTGTTCAGCGTGGTCAAGTACCAATTCCATTTGCAACTGAAGAAGCTTTCTATACAAGTAACTTAAAATGTGTTACTGAAGACCCTCTAACAGATGAAGAAATGAAAATTTTAGAAGGCATTGATAAAAACAATCGTCTAATTAAGGGGCAAGTATTTCTTTGGGAAGGTGCTAAAGGATGGGAAGACCTTTGGGATCTTGATGGAGTAATTGTTCAGTAGTAAAGATATTTTTTTAGTACTGCTACTTCTTTGTAGCAGTATTTTTTATGCTCTAAAATAGTTTTTGTACTCAAGAAAATTCAAAAGCTTTAGTCTGTTTTTTAGGGGGGGGGGGGTGAAATGAGATAAATTTGAATTATATATTGTAAACGTATTCTTCCCATTGTTTTTAGAATTATATAAGGCTTTATCTGCTACACAATATAACTCTTGAAATGTTTTAATATTATTAGATGTATTGACTATTCCTATACTTGCAGATATGGTTACATCAAGATTATTATGAGAATATGTCTTATTAAGTGCTTTACAAATTTCTGTAGCTTTTAATCTTATATCAACTTTATCGAGTTTAGCTTTGAGAAAAACCATAAATTCATCTCCACCTACACGACCAATAATATCATTTTTATTAAATATATGCGTTAATTCTTGAGCTACATCTTCTATAACAGCATCTCCTTTGTCATGACCTAACTTATCATTTACACTCTTAAAATTATCCACATCTATCATAAATAATACACCATGTTGCTCTTGATGTAAGCAATTTTGTATCAAAGTTTGTGTAGTAGTCTTGTTATATAAATGTGAAAGAGCATCTATTTGTGCCTTAAATAATAAATCTTTCTCAGGTTGTATATTTAGAATCATTACTAATGCTGTTATTTTATCTAATATATTATCTTTGTCTATAATAACATCTACTTTAAACCATTCATAATTTGAAGTATGTTTTTCACAAAAACGATATTCATAGGAATATTGATTAATCCCTTGTTCAATTGCTTGAAGCATATATCCAAAACTAGCCAATACTTTTGTTTTCGCTCTGTCATTTGGATGAATTTGAGTATCTATAAGTTCAAGTATAACATTGTCATATAAACGATTTATTGAATTTTCATTGAGCAAGCCTTTAAAAATATAACTTATTACTGCTCCAGTTTGGCAATTGACTTGTATTACAACATCGGATTTTTTTATTAAAGCGTTTTTATAAATTTTATCTAATTGTAATTTATTTTCAAGATGAATTTTATGTTCTTCTAAAATATCAAATCCAATTATAATAAAAATACCTATATATTCTACTATAAACCAAATTAATCCCAATATAAGCTCTTGAAAAACATGTTCAATTATAAGAATTTCTTCATTGTATATGAAAGCTCCTGCTATTAAACATAAAATTCCTGATATTTCCAGAGCTAAAAATATTTTTGTTTCTTTATGATTTAGTGTTATTATCTTCCAATATTTTGTTGGAATTATTTTAAGAAATAAAAACATTATAAATATACATAATACAAAAGCAATTATTCTTGTCAGTGTTAATAACATAAAATTATTTATAATATAATTCATAGATTCACCAATTATAAGACTTATTATAGAAACTATAATAGTTGATATACATATTAAATGAATTATCATTATTAACCCAATACTAATTTTAGCTAGGAAAGAACCTTTATAGAACATGCATATTTCTATGCAATAGAATAAAGTTAAAAATAAATATGCCCTAAATATAGACTGTGGAAGAAGTGTTAACCAAATAAGACCACTAAATACATTTAAAATTCCTAATAAATAGATGTATTTTACAGATATTTTTAGAGATACAATTTTTGAAACAATATATTTTAAATATATAATATTTTGAATAAAAAATGTTATTATAAATAAAATTTCCATAAAATGTTCTCCCCTTTTTTACATATACTAATATTTTAATATATGTTAAAGTGCACTATATGTGACAAAAGTTAGAAAAATATAAATCATATTTTATTACGAGGAAATCTAGCATAATTTATAAAATTTATTAATTTTTTGATAAAAGTATGAGAAATATTATTTTTTATGGGTCTAAATTATATATGGTAAACATATTTTTACCATTATTTTTAGAATGATACATTGCTTTATCTGCCACATAATATAAGTCTTTAAATGTTTTAAGCTCCTTGGATGTACAGACTATGACTATGCCGATGCTTGCAGATATTGTGACATCAAATTTATTATTAATTAAGTGCGATGACTTTAAACCGCGGGATTATATATGGTAAATGTATTTTTTCCACCTTTTTTAGAATGGTACATAGCTTTATCTGCTAAGAGATATAGCTCGCTAAATATTTTAATATTTTCATTTACTTTAGTTATTCCTATACTTGCAGATATAGTTACATTAATATTATTATTTGAATAAGTTTTGTTAATTGCTTTACAAATTTTTGTAGCGTATAAATGTATATCAAATTCACTAATATTAGCCTTTATAAATACCATAAATTCATCACCACCCATACGTCCTACAATATCATTTTCATCAAATATATATGTTAATTCCTGAGCAACATCTTCTATAACACAATCACCTTTTTCATGACCTAAATTATCGTTGACGTTTTTAAAATTATCTACATCTATCATAAATAACACACCAATTTTGCATTTATTTAAATGATTTTGTATTAATTTTTGAGTAGTTGCTTTATTATATAATTTTGACAGAGCATCTCTTTCTGCTTTGAATATTAAGTCTTTTTCTTTTTGTATATTATTAATGATTAAAAGAGCTATTATTTTATTTAATTCATTCTTCTCCTGAGTTATTTCTTCCGTTATAGTAACATCCACTTTAAACCATTCATAACCTATTTCAACTTTCTCACATAATCTATATTCAAACGAGTATTGATGTACATTATATTTTTTAAATTCATTTAACATATAAAAAAGATTAGATAATTTTAAAACATTAGATTGATCATCAGGATGTATTTGTTTTTTAGTTAAATCACATATAACCTTAGTATACGAAAGACCTATTAAATTCTCGCTGATTACCCCATTTAATATATGATTTAATATTATTCCTGTTTTGCAATCTACTTGTATTGTAACATCTGACTTTTCTATTAAAACATTTTTATAAATATTGTCTAATTGCAATCTATTTTCAAGATATATTTTATTGTCTTTTAAAACTTGAAATCCAATGACCATAAATATAGCTATATACTCTACTATAATCCAACTAATTCCTAACATAAATTGTTGAATTGCATGTTCTTTGATAGGAATTTCTATTTCATAAATTGATAAACTTGCTATTACACATATAATAGCTGTTACTTCAAGAGCTAGAAATATTTTTGTTTTATTATCTTCAGCTGATTTTTGCCGCATAGTTATAGGTACTAATTTCAATAATAAACACATAATAATTATACAGATTAAAGATGTTATTATTCTTGTAATTAGCAAAAATTCAATAGTATGTACAATGTCATACATAGTAATGTTAGTTAAAAGACTTAACATTGATATTATAATTGTAGCTATGCATAAGAGATGAACTATAATAGTTAAAGCTATAGCTATTTTAGATAATAATAATCCTTCATAGCATAAAATTATTTCCACAATATAGAATAAAGATAAGAATAAATAAGCGCAAAATATAGAATTAGGAAGAATTTGAATCCAGATTATACTGGCAACTACATTAAGAAGTGCTACTAAATAAATATAATTTTTATTTATTTTAAATAATAAAATTTTAGAGACTATTTGATTTAAAAACATTATATTTTGAATAAAAAATACAACTGTAAATATACTAAATAATAAGATCATTGTTATTGTACTCCTTTAATATTTTATAATTTTCATTAAAATAATAACATATTTTTAATAATATATATAGATAAAATTAAAAATATTAAAAAAATATTTTTTTAAATTCATAGCATTTGTGGTGTGAGACTTGTAATTATGCCCCTGCTGTGTTATGTTAAATAAAATAATAAAAATTATATTAGATAGAAAGGATAATAAAATGGAAGAAGAAATTCAAATATATTGTGATGGAGGATGTCGTGGTAATCAGAAAAGAAAGAATGTTGGTGGATGGGGTGTTGTTTTAATTTATAAAGGAGCTATAAAAGAACTTAGTGACGGAGCAATAGATACGACAAATAACAAAATGGAGCTAACAGCAGCAATAGTAGGACTTAGTGCAATAAAAAACAAGCAAACACCTACAAAAGTATATTTGGATAGTGCTTATGTATTAAATGGAATAACAAATTGGATATATGGTTGGCTTAAAAATGGCTTTAAAGACTCAAAAAAACAACCTGTTAAAAATCAAGAACTTTGGCAAGAATTATATAAACTAAAATGCGAGTTTAAGAATATAGAATTTATTAAAGTAAAAGGTCATAGTACAAATGCTGGTAATAATCGAGCAGATGAGCTTTGCAATATGGAGATGGATAAATTACAAAATAATTAAGGAGTTAATAAATGAAAAAAAAATATTTAATAAGTGGATTATTATTAACTTACGCTTTTATAGAACCATATATACAACAAATTAAAAAGTATACTATATCAGATAAACAGCTTCCTAAAAATTTTCATAATTATAAAATTGCATTTTTAGCAGATATTCATTACGGCCGAACTATAAATGATAATAATCTCGATAAAATAATTAATAAAGTTAATAAATGGGAGCCAGACATCATAATTTTAGGCGGAGATTATGTTATGGACAAAAAACATATTTATCATTGTTTTGAAAAATTAGCAAATCTCAAGTCAAAGCAGGGTATATATGCAGTCATAGGAAATCATGATGTAGTTGAAAGTTTACAAGATACAAAAAAAGCTATGCATTTGAACAACATAAAATCTATAAATAATAATGCATATTGGATAGAAAAAGATAATCAAAGAATTAGACTTGGTGGAGTTGGAGATCTCAGAACACAAAGGCAATTAATAGAACCAACAATAACAGGGACTTCTATTTCAGACTATATAATTTTAGTTACTCATAATCCTCGATACATTTATCAACTAAAAGATGAATACGATATAAATTTAATTTTAGCGGGTCATACTCATGGTGGACAGTTTTCTGCTCTAAAATATCTAAAAAAAATTGTTCCACCAGTTATAGATGAAGCTGCAGCATTTAGTTACTTAAGTGGAAGAACAAATAAAAATTCGAGCGATATAATTGTAAGTAATGGTATAGGTACAGCAAAATTTCCAATTAGGATTTTTACCTGGCCAGAGACTGTTTTTATTACTTTAAAAAGCATATAATACATCTATAGCGGAGGATGTTATGAAAAAAATATTTATCATATTTTTATTTATATTATTTTCAGGATGTGAAATAAAAAAAGATGTACCTCTTATTATAGGAGCTAATGAAACATCTACTACTACACAAGAATCTATCCCACCTGAGATAATACCTGATAATACTATAACTATTACTATTTCTAGTTTTATCCCACAAGAAACGGAATTTGGAAAAGTATATCTTGAGCAAATTAATTTATTTGAAAAAAAATATCCTAATATTAAAATAGAGCATCATTATGGTACAACAGCTAATTTTTTAACCGATATTATACTTAGCTTTAATATGAATACAGAACCCGATGTATTATTTCTTCCAATTAATATTGTAAATGAAAATATTCCTGTAGAAAAATTAAAGAGCGTAGAAGAAATAAGAATATTAAATTATAATTATGTGCAAAATATTCCAAATGACACACTTTTAATGAGTGATAAAATAGAAAATTATTCTCTAGCAGTTCCCATTAATGGGTATTATTCAGGTCTTTATTATAATGCCATTTTGTTTGAAGAATTGAATTTACCAATACCTGCAACATATGAAGCTTTTTTAATAGCTTCTCAAAGACTTATTGAACAAAATAAAAATATAATAACAGCTTCACTTTTATATGAGCCTGTACTTGTTTTTGAACAACTTCTATTGTCTGCACGAGGACAAAATAGTCAAAATCAAAGTGAATTACAAGAAAGAAGTATATTAACCCGAGCTAATGACATGTTTTTAAATTTGATAGATACAAATATATTCGATGAAAAATCTAAGACTAATACTCCAACACAGGCTAAATCACAATTTTTTAGTGGCGAAGTTGCAATGTTAATAGAGGGCAGTTATCTTCAAAATGAAAAAGACTATCCTAGTTTTGCCAGAATGATACCTTTTCCATATGAACATGGAGAAAATAAAAAATATATAGCTAAATTTGATACAGGATTTATTGTTACTAAGAATAGCTTTGAGAATATTATTAAACAAGATATAATTATAGAATTTATAAATTTTATGACATCAAATGCAAGTCTTGACTTATATAAGCTAACAAATAGAGGAATTAGTCCAACAGATCTAAATAAAGATACGTATACAGTTTCGCCTTTTATGCAAGAAACACCTATTATAAAAGTAGAAATCATGCGAAATATTTCAGAAGTATTAAGTGAAACTGACCAAAAAAATAGCATAGAAAATATTGTATTTCATTAAATTAAAATAAATTTTAGATTTTATAATATTATTGAAAAAAAAAGGTTGATTATCAGTTTAAAATAATGTATAATCTAGCTAGTACAAATGAAAATAAAAATTCAGTAAGTTTGAGTTACTGAAATGAATTTTTTATAATGTACAAAAAAACGTTTTAGTTTTAAAATACATTTGGAAGGAGAATGGAACTTGTCAGTATTCATTGAAAATAAAAAAGAGCAATCTGTAAAAAAAAGAAAATGTCTGCTAAAAAATAAAAAAATACGCATTCTAAGTATTTTTGGAACTAGACCTGAAGCAATCAAAATGGCACCTCTTATAAAAGAGCTAGAAAAAGATGAAGAAATAGAAAGCTTGGTTTGTATAACAGCTCAACATAGAGAAATGTTAGATCAAGTTATTGATACTTTTCATATACCTGTTGATATAGATTTAAATGTCATGACAGAAGGTCAAACTCTTACAGATATTACCACAAAAATATTGATAGGTTTATCTCAAGCATTAGATACATTAAGGCCTGATATGGTTTTAGTTCATGGAGATACTACCACTTCATTTGTAGCATCTTTAGCAGCTTTTTATAAGCAAATAAGAGTAGGTCATGTAGAGGCAGGTCTTAGAACATACAACAAATATGAGCCTTTTCCAGAGGAAATTAATAGAAAACTTACAGGAGTTATTGCGGATATACATTTTACCCCTACAAAAAGCTCTAAAAATAATTTATTACAAGAAAATATTTCTAAAAATAATATTTTCGTAACAGGAAATACTATAATAGACGTTCTAAAAACTACTATTGAAAAAGATTATATATTTGACGAAAAAGTACTTAATTCAATTGATTATAACAAAAAAATTATTGTTGTTACAGCGCATAGGCGAGAAAACTTAGGGGAACCACTAAAAAAAATCTGTTTTTCATTAAAAGATATTAAGGAATTATATAGAGATGTCGAAATAATATATGCTGTACACAAAAATCCTGATGTTATGAAAGTTGTAATAGAAATTTTAGGTAATGTTAAAGGAGTGTATCTTGTACCAGCTCTTAGTTTAAAGGATATGCATAATCTGTTAAATTTATCATATCTTGTGCTAACTGATTCAGGAGGATTACAAGAAGAAGTTCCATCTCTTGGAAAACCAGTACTAGTTCTTAGAAATGTGACAGAAAGACCAGAAGGAATTGAATCAGGTGCACTTAAACTTGTTGGAACTGATAGACAAAATATAGTGGAAAATGTTTCTTTTTTATTAGAAAATGATACAATGTATAAAAATATGGTAACTACTAGAAATCCTTTTGGAGATGGATATGCTTCAATTAGAATTGTTGAGGCAATTAAATTTTTCTTTGGTATTACAAATAAGTGCATAAAAGAATATTTATAGCACATATTAGTAGTAGTTGATTGGAGGAAGTATGAAAGACAAAAGAGGGATTTTAGTGGCATTCGCACTTGTTTCACAACTTGGTTTTTCAATGATTATACCAATATTTTTATGTTTTTTTGTGGGGAAATTTTTAGATGATATCACAAATATAAGTCCTCTGTTTCTAATAATTTTCATCTTTGTTGGTGTTGGAGCAGCTTTTAGAAATATGTTTTATCTAGTTTCAAAAGAAGCCAAAAAAGGAGCAAAAAAATGAAGGATAAATTTATACTTACAATGATAGCTTATTCTTGTATTATTAGTATTATTGGTCTAATTTTAGATGCTGATATTTACTATTTAATAGGTGTAACTTGTGGAACATTACTTAACATTTACAAAACTTATTCAATTAAAAATTCCTTAAATAGAGCCGTTGGTTTATCCGAGGATAAAGCAGTTACATATTCTCAGAGGCAATATTTAGTTAGATATATATTTACAGGTATTGTTTTATTTATATCAGCTTTAAATGGAGTGCAGACTTTACTTGGTGTTTTTATAGCTTTATTAGGTCTTAAATTTGCGGCTTATATGGAGCTTATAAAACGAAAATGACTTTGGCATCACAACCCTTTGGGTTTTTTGCATATATAGTAATGATCAATTTCAAAAGAAAGGAGAGACACGATGGACAATTTAGATTTTGGTATTCACTTGGAAATACCATTATTTGAAGTCAATGGACAGTGGTTTGGTTTTACAACTACACATATTAATACTTGGGTTATTATGGTAGTACTCGCCTTATTTGGTTTTTATGTTAAAAAGAAAGTTGAAAAATTTACTGTAGTTCCAGAAACAAAATTTCAAGTAATTATTGAAACTATAGTGGATGGATTTGAAGCGTTTACAATTAGCACCATGGGAGCAAAAAATAAAAGTTTTTCAATGTTTTATGGACCTATGTTTATGTTTATTTTATTCGCAAATCTTTCGGGACTTATTTTCCTTCGACCACCGACCGCAGACATTGCAACAACATTTGCACTATCTCTTATGACATTCTTTATGGTCCAATGGTATGGAGTAAAATCCAAAGGACCTGGATATTATAAGGGGTTATTAGAACCTATGCCACTACTACTACCACTTAACGTAGTGGGCGAGCTTGCAAATCCAGTTTCATTAAGTTTTCGTTTATTTGGTAATATTTTAGGAGGCACAATTATTATGGGGTTATATTATGCTATGATTCCTTGGTTTGGTATGCTTGGTATTCCTTCAATATTACACATTTATTTTGATGTATTTGCTGGAACACTGCAAACTTTAATTTTTATTATGCTTAGTATGACCTTTGTATCTAGTGCAATGGAATAAATTCAAGGAGGAGAAAATGAATATTTTAGATATAATGTTCGGCTGGATGGCAACTGTTGATCCCGATGCCCTCGTCCTTGGAGCTAGTGCAATAGGTGCGGGACTTGCAATGATTGCTGGAATTGGACCAGGAATTGGTCAAGGATTTGCTGCTGGAAAAGCTGCTGAAGCTATGGGTAAAAATCCAGAGCACGGTGGAAAGCCAGCAACTTTAGTTATGTTACTTGGAGCAGCTGTTGCGGAAACATCTGGGATATTTTCATTAGTAGTAGCCATTATTATGCTTTTTGCAAATCCACTTGTAGGTAATGAAGGTGTTGGAATTATTCTTGCAGCATCATCTATAGGTGCAGGACTTGCAATGATAGCAGGTATCGGCCCAGGAATTGGTCAAGGCTACGCTGCTGGAAAAGCTGCTGAAGCTGTTGGTAAAAGACCAAAACTACAGAGTATGATTGTAAGAACTATGTTACTTGGTCAGGCAGTTGCTCAAACAACTGGTATTTACGCTTTAATTATTGCTTTACTTTTATTATTTGTTCAATTATTTTAGTTCAAAGTTTAATTAAATAGGAGGAATTTAAAATGGAAATCGATGGAAGAGCATTAGTACTAGCATGTTCTGCAATTGGTGCAGGGCTTGCAATGATAGCAGGTATCGGACCTGGAATTGGTCAAGGATATGCAGCAGGTAAAGGTGCAGAAGCGGTTGGTCGTCAACCAGAAGCACAATCAGATGTTGTAAGAACTATGTTACTTGGAGCAGCTGTTGCTGAAACAACAGGTATTTATGGACTTATTGTTGCAATTATTTTGTTATTTGCAAATCCATTAGTAGGGCAAGTTTAAGAGAAATAAAGGCACCAAGAAAGGAGGCGTTTACTTTTGGAGGAAATGGGTAGCAAAATTATAGAGTTCTCATGGCCTACGGTATGGGATTGGGCGTGGCAAGTTCTTGCAATTATTCTTATTATTTGGATATTGAAAAAACTTATGTTCAAGCCAGTTACAGATTTTTTAGATAAAAGAAAGCAACTAATAGCAGATGATGTCAAAAATGCTTCTGATGCAAAAACGGATGCTCATAAGTTGAAAGCGGATTATGAGGGTAAAATTAAACATATAAATGATGAAGCAGATAAGATTTTAAAAGATGCTAGAAAAAAAGCTTTAGATAGAGAAGCTCAAATTATTGAGGATGCTAAAGAAGAAGCATCTGCTATCAAAGTGAAAGCTAAGGCGGATACACAATTAGAACTTGAAAAAGTTCGTGCTGAAATGAAAGATGAAATGATAAGCGTTGCATCACTCATGGCTTCTAAATTTGTTAAGACAGAGCTTACAAAAGAAAAACAAGAACAGCTTGTTAAAGAAATTATTGGTGAGATGGGGGATGTATCTTGGCTTTAATAACAACCAGATATGCAACGGCAATATTTGACCTTGCAACTGAAAAAGGCCAAATGCCCGAGTATCAAAAAGAAGCAGAAGAATTAATTAAGATTCTTGAAAATGAAAAAGATTTTATTACAATTTTGAACCACCCAAGTGTGTTGCTTGAAGAAAAATTAACACTTGTTCAAAATATATTTGAAGGAAAAGCATCAGACGATTTCGTTGGTCTTATGTATCTGTGTGTAAAAAAAGGTAGACAAAATCTTATAATTGAGATTTTAAAAACATTCGTTAAAATGGCAAAAGAGCAGCAAGGTTTTATGAATGCTACTGTAACAAGCTCTATTCCATTAGACGAAACACAATTAGCGCAAATTAAGACTAATCTCGAAAATAGTACTCAAAAAAAGATTGAACTTACTACAATTGTAGACGAGTCACTTCTTGGTGGAATGATTATTCGAGTTGGTGACAAAGTTGTTGATGGAAGTATTCAGGGGCAAATTCAGTCACTTAAAACAAGTCTACTAAATTTGCGACTTGCCTAAAGGAAGGAGCAGTATAAAAGAATGAACCTTAAACCAGAAGAAATAAGCAGTGTTATTAAGGCACAAATTAATAACTATAAGGCTCATCTTGAGGTTAAAGAGGTTGGAACTGTTATGCAAGTAGGGGACGGTATTGCACGTGTACACGGACTTTATAATGCTAAAGCAGGAGAACTTCTTGAGTTTCCTGGAGATGTAAAAGGAATGGTTCTAAACTTAGAAGAAGACAACATTGGGGTCGTTCTACTAGGTTCAGATAAAAACATAAAAGAGGGCGACACAGTAAGATCTACAGGTAATGTTGCAAGTGTTCCTGTTGGAGATGCAATGCTCGGACGTGTTGTTAATGCTCTTGGAGAACCAATTGACGGAAAAGGTCCTATTAAAACTGATAAGACTAGACCAGTTGAACGAGTTGCCTCAGGAGTTATGTCAAGAAAATCAGTAGATACTCCTCTACAAACAGGTGAAAAAGCTATTGACTCAATGGTTCCAATTGGACGTGGTCAACGTGAGCTTATAATTGGAGATCGTCAAACTGGAAAAACTGCAATAGCTCTTGACACAATTATTAACCAAAAAGGTCAAAATGTAAATTGTATATATGTAGCAATAGGTCAAAAAGCTTCAACGGTTGCGGGAATTGTATCAACTTTAGAAAAGCAGGGTGCAATGGCATATACAACTGTAGTAGCATCAACAGCTAGTGAGCTTTCTCCTTTGCAATATATTGCACCATATGCTGGTGTTACAATAGCAGAGGAATGGATGGAGGCAGGAAAAGATTGTCTAATTATTTATGATGACCTGTCTAAGCATGCGGTTGCTTATCGTACAATGGCATTACTTCTTCGTAGACCACCAGGACGTGAAGCATATCCAGGAGATGTTTTCTATCTTCACTCAAGATTATTAGAGCGAGCAGCTAAATTATCTGATGAATTAGGAGGAGGCTCAATTACTGCTCTTCCAATTATAGAAACTCAAGCTGGAGATATTTCGGCGTATATCCCAACAAATGTTATATCAATAACAGATGGGCAAATATTCCTTGAAAGTGAATTATTTAATGCTGGTGTAAGACCTGCGGTAAACCCTGGACTTTCTGTATCAAGGGTTGGTGGAGCTGCTCAAATTAAAGCTATGAAGCAAATTGCAGGTCCAATCCGTGTGGAGCTTGCTCAATATAGATCACTTGCAGCATTTGCACAATTTGGTTCTGACCTAGATACAGCAACTCAAAACGCTTTAACTCAAGGTGAAAGAATTATGGAAGTTCTAAAGCAAGGTCAATATGAGCCAATGCCAGTTGCTCAGCAAGTTGTTATTTTATACGCAGCAACAAGAAAGTATCTAATGGATATTCCTCTTGGAGCAGTAAAGCAATTTGAAAAAGGTCTTCTTGATATGGTTAATACAAAATATGCCGAAATTTATAATGAGATTGTTAAAAAAGATGGTCTTACTAAGGCGCTAGATGATAAATTAAAGAATATTGTAGAAGAATTTAAGGCAAGCTTTAAACCTGAAGAATAATGAAAGGTGTGAAAATATATGGCGTCTTTACAAGATATTAAAGGACGAATTAAAAGTATAGATAGCACCAAGCAGATTACAAACGCAATGAACCTTGTGGCAACAGCAAAGCTTACAAAAAGTAAGGAAGCGGCTATTAAGTCTAGGCCGTTCTTCCTAAAAATGCAAGAAACAATTCGTTCAATTGCTCATCAAGCTGGGCCAGTTAATTTGCCACTTATGAAAGGTAATCAATCTTCTAAAAAAGCGTATATTGTTTTGGCTTCAGATAGAGGTCTTGCAGGTGGATACAATTCCAATATTTGTAAACTTGTAATAAAAGATATACAAAATAAAGAAGATGCACAAATTATAGCAGTAGGTAAAAAATCTCGTGACAATTTTAAAACCAAAGGCTACAATATAGTCAAAGAAATGGTTGGAATGTCTGAAAGACCTACCTATAAGCATGCGAAGGAGCTTGCGGATTATATAACTGAAATCTTTAGTAAAGGTGAAGTTGGGGAAGTTTATCTTGCATATACTGCATTTAAATCAACACTCCAACAAGAGCCTACTATGATTCGTCTTTTACCACTTGAGTTAGAAGAAATTAAAGAAGTTTCAACAAACGATATTCCAGATATGCTTGTATACGAACCGTCAACTGAAGAAGTTCTTAAATATGTTGTTCCAAGATATTTAGCAGATGTAACTTTTGGTGGTTTGGTTGAGGCTAGTGCAAGTGAGCAAGGTGCAAGGATGACGGCTATGGACTCTGCCACAGATAATGCAGAAGAAATGATACAAAAGCTTGATATTGTATATAATAGAGCTCGTCAGGCTGCAATCACTCAAGAACTTACAGAAATTGTAAGTGGAGCAGAAGCTCTAGGATAGTTTGTATTCAGTGATTAGTGATTAGTAGTTAATGATAGATAGTTAAGCATTAAAAACTAAACACTAAAAACTGAATTCTAGAAATAAATCTAAAAAAGGAGATAAAAATTTAATGGCAAATAATATAGGACATATAATCACAATAATTGGGCCAGTACTTGATATTAAATTTACTCCAGAGAATTTACCAGCACTATATAATGCAATCCATGTTATAATAGGTAAAGACGAGGCAGGCAATGATGAGACAATTACAGTTGAAGTTGCACAGCACTTAGGTGATGATGTAGTTCGTTGTATTGCAATGGCTGCCACAGAAGGTCTTGTTAGAGGAATGGAATGTATTGACACTGGGTCACCAATTTCTGTTCCAGTTGGTGATAAAACTCTTGGACGTATCTTTAATGTAGTTGGAGCGCCTATTGATAATAAACCTGCTCTTGATGTAGAGCATTGGCCAATTCATAGAGCAGCACCAAGTTTTGAAGAACAATCAACATCTGCTGAAATACTTGAAACAGGTATAAAAGTAGTTGACCTACTTTGTCCATATCTAAAAGGTGGAAAAATTGGTTTATTTGGTGGAGCAGGAGTTGGAAAAACAGTTCTAATACAAGAACTTATTCGTAATATTGCAACTGAGCATGGTGGATTTTCTGTTTTTGCAGGAGTTGGAGAACGTACTCGTGAAGGAAATGACCTTTTCCATGAGATGACAGATTCAGGCGTTATCAACAAAACAACAATGGTATTTGGACAAATGAATGAGCCACCTGGAGCACGTATGCGTGTTGCTCTAACTGGTCTTACAATGGCAGAATATTTTAGAGATGAATCAGGTCAAGACGTACTTTTATTCGTTGACAATATATTCCGTTTTATTCAAGCTGGTTCAGAAGTTTCAGCTCTTCTTGGACGTATTCCTTCAGCGGTTGGATATCAGCCAACACTTGCAACTGAAGTTGGTACACTTCAAGAACGTATTACATCAACAAATAAAGGTTCAATTACATCTGTTCAAGCAGTATATGTTCCAGCAGACGACTTGACAGACCCAGCACCAGCAACAACATTTGCTCACCTTGATGCAAAAACAGTTCTTTCTCGTTCAATAGTTGAGCAAGGTATTTATCCAGCGGTTGATCCTCTTGATTCAACTTCTCGTATACTTGATCCACAAATTGTTGGGCAAGAGCACTATGATGTATCAAGACAAGTTCAAGCAACACTTCAAAGATACAAAGAATTACAAGATATTATTGCAATTCTTGGTATGGATGAGCTTTCAGAAGCAGATAAAATTACAGTTAACCGTGCGAGAAAGGTTCAAAAATTCTTATCTCAACCATTCTTCGTTGCGGAAACATTTACAGGTATGCAAGGAAAATATGTTCCTGTAAAAGAAACGGTTAGAGGATTTAAGGAGATTTTAGAAGGCAAGCATGATACTTTACCAGAAAATGCTTTCTTAATGGTAGGAACTATTGAAGATGCTGCAGAAAAAGCTAAAAAGCTTTAGTCGGGGGTGAGACTATGGCAAATCAAATTAAATTAGAAATAATTACACCAACTAGAAGAGTTTTTGATGAAATGGTAGATATGGTTGTTCTTAAAACAGTTGAAGGTGAAATGGGTATTATGTATGACCATGAGCCAGTTGTTGCTCTTTTAAGCTATGGAATTATACGTTATAAAAAAGATGGTGAAAAGAAAGAAGCAACTACTATGAGTGGATTTGCTGAAGTTATTAAAGATAGAGTAACTATTCTCACAGATGCATCGGAACTTGAAGGGGAAGTTGACAAAGAACGTGCAACATCCGCAAAAGAAAGAGCACAGGGACATAAAAGCTCTCCAGACTCAGATCACAACAGAGCTGAAATTGCATTGCAGAAAGCTCTGATAAGACTTCAAATGAAATAATTATTTTTTTAGACCACAATTATTGTGGTCTTTTCAATTTTAAAAGGAGGATATATTTTATGAAAAAAAAGGATATGGTTTTTCCAACATTAGAATCATTGAGATATGTAGAGGAAGTATTAAATGAATTAACAATAGCACTTAATGATAAAACAAGAACAATTGAAACCTCAGATATACCTGATGCACTTAAAAATGCCGTATTATTAGGAACAACTGCTATTGCAAGTTTAGGAGCTATGGGATTATTGTTATATTTTAGTGGTTCAGTTGTTGGTCTTAGTGCAGTTGGAATAACAAGTGGATTGACAGCCATAGGCGGGAATATGCTTGGAGGAATAGCAACAATAGCGGCAGCTCCAGTAATTATAGTAGGAGCAGGTGCTGCTCTAATAGCATATAAAAATAATAAAAAACTATATCAGAAAAAAGAAGAATATTATTATGATGCATTAAATAAATAAACAGAGCTTATTGAAGAATTTGAAAATACTGATTCTAAGGATGCAGACAGAATAGAATATTTAGAAGGTTTAAAAATTTTATTAAGAGCAACTATATCTGCATTAAAACATGATTTGGATTTAAAAATTAATTTATTAGCTGATATGGATGATGATATAGAGATAGACACAGAATTTTAATTGTATAAATTTGATTTATAATATAAATATAGAAAGTATAGTAATATATCAAGGTTAATACCATCAAAATATTTTTTTCGATTGCCATAATTATAGGATTGAAGTTGGATTTTATTTAGAATATGAATATTCAAGAAAGGAATGATATTTAAAATGTTAACATCTATTGCCTTGATATTTTTATTTGGTTTATTAGGTTCGATTGCATCAAAGCTTTTAAGAATACCCTCACTTGTAGGAATGCTATTTGCAGGCATTTTAATAGGACCATTTGCTCTGAATTTGTTAGATCCAACTATCTTAGAAATTTCAGCAGATATAAGAACATTTGCTCTGGTAATTATTTTAATTAAGGCAGGATTATCTCTTAAAGTATCTGATATTAAACAAGTTGGCAAACCAGCTTTTTTTATGGCATTTATACCAGCTACATTTGAAATAATTGGATATGTAATTTTTGCGACGCTTTTATTATCTCTATCATGGTTAGAAGCAGCACTTCTTGGAGCAGTTCTTGCAGCTGTTTCGCCAGCAGTAGTGGTGCCAAGAATGACAGCTCTAATTGAACAAGGATATGGACAAAAAAATAAAATTCCTCAGCTTATAACAGCAGGAGCATCATGTGATGATATTTTTGTAATAGTATTATTCTCATCATTTTTAGGAGCATTAGAAAGTAATGATGGGTTAAATTTAACTTCATTATTTAGCGTACCAGTTTCAATTATATTTGGAGCACTTTTAGGAGTAGTTTTTGGCTTTGGATTATATTTTTTATTTAAAAAATTTACTATACGAAACACTATCAAAATTATTCTTATTTTAAGTTGTAGTTTATTATTATTAGGTATTGAAGAGGCATTAGAAAATTTTATACAAATTTCTGGGTTAATAGGTGTCATGAGCTTAAGTATTGTCTTAAAAAATAGACTGAAAGAAGAGACTTCAAAAAATTTAAGTATAATTGTATCAAAATTGTGGGTAGCATTTGAAATTTTGTTATTTGTTCTTGTTGGAGCAAGTGTAAATATTACCTATACAATACATGCAGGAATAGGAGCTATTATTTTAGTTTTAATTGGGCTTATATTTAGAAGTGGTGGTGTGTTTGTTTCTTTAATAGGAACAAAGTTAAATAAAAAAGAAAAGTTATATTGTGCAGCAAGTTATTTACCAAAAGCTACAGTTCAAGCAGCTATTGGAGGTGTGGCACTTGCAGCAGGATTAAGTTGTGGTGAAGTTGTGCTCTCAACAAGTGTAATAGGAATAATTATAACTGCACCTCTTGGAGCAATTTTAATAGATAAATTGAAAAGTTGGATATAAAATAAATAATTATGACAAAATAACTTGAAGAATTTATTTTAATTTGGTAAAATATGTGTAAAATTTATTTATGAGAGGATATTAATTAATGACAAGAAGAGAAGTTGTAATTGATGCATTAAATCACAAGGAAACAGATGTTATTCCATATCACTTAGACTTTACAGAGCAGGCACTAGAACAGTTAATTGAATATACAAAAGACCCTGACATTGAACACAAGTTGGGAGAATTTTTATATTATAAGCAATATTGGGGATGGCCAACAGAAATTTCAGATAAACCTGGCTATTTTAGAGATGAATTTGGTGTAGAATGGAATAGAAATGGCGCTGATAAAGATATAGGGTTACCAGATGTATATCAAATACAAGATATGGGTGATCATGATTATATTTTTCCAAAATGTGATGAAGAAAGATTACGCAAAGAATGTGAAGAAATGACTAAAGATAAAGTTAAAGATGATAGATTTTTAATGTATGGCTTTGGTTTCTTAATGTTTGAGCGTGCATGGTCTATTGCAGGAATGGAAGAAGTTTTATGTGGAATGGTTGCATATCCAGAAGAGACTTTAGAATTTTTTAATAAAATAGGAGATTATTATTGTCATCTTGTTGATATTGCTCTTGAATATGATTTTGATGGGATATATTTTGGAGATGACTGGGGTCAACAACATGGTCTAATTATGGGACTTGAGCATTGGCGAACTTATATAAAACCTCAAATGGCTAAACTTTATAAAAAAGTTAAAGACAAAGGTTTATTTGTACTGCAACACTCTTGTGGAGATTGTCATGAACTATTTACTGATCTAATAGAGATAGGATTAGATTGTTATCAAACATTCCAACCAGAAGTTTATAATATTAAAGAAGTTAAAGAAAAATATGGTGATAAGCTCGCATTTTGGGGAGGAATTTCAACTCAACAAGTTCTTCCATATGTAACTCCAGAGCAGGTTAAAGACGAAGTAGAAAAAATTGCTGATGTCCTTAAACCAGGTGGAGGTTTAATTATTGCACCAACTCATGCACTTGCTTTTGATGTTCCACCAGAAAATATATTAGCAATGGTTGATGCTTTTAAAAATTTAAAAAGATAGTTGATATGGATAAGGTATACTGTAAATGCAGTATACCTTTTTTTAGATAAAAATTATCTTATTGTTGCTCCATTTGCAATTTCTTTTTCTGGAGCAATTGCTACCAGATTGCCATCTTTATCTTCAGCGCATAAAATCATTCCTTCTGATAAAATGCCTCTAAGTTTAACTGGAGCGAGATTTGTTACTACAACCACTTTTTTACCAATAAATTCTTCTGGAGAATAAAACTTTGCAATACCAGAAACAATTGTGCGTACTTCATCACCAATTTTAATTTTAGATACAAGAAGTTTATCCGCTTTTTTTACTTTATCACACTCAATAACTTCACCAACTTTAAGTTTAACTTTTGTAAAATCATCTATTGAAATTGGTACTTCTGGTTCAAGCTCTTTGTTTGATTGAAGTTGTTCAATTGGTTGTTGAGCATTCTCTAGTTCTGTTAGTTCTTTTTCAATATCAATTCGAGGGAAAATATTTTCACCTTTTTTAGCAGTGATTTCAGTTAGAGCTCCAAAATTATGAATGGTATCCCAATTTGTTAAATCTCCTTTTGTTATCACTAATTGAGCCCATATTTTAGATGGAGTAGTTGGCATAAATGGTTCAATCATTATACTTACAATTCTAAGTCCCTCTGCTAAGGTATATAAAACACCTGCAAGTTTTTCTTTATTGGCTTCATCTTTAGCTAAAACCCAAGGCATAGTTTCATCAATATATTTGTTTAAACGTCTGATTATTGTCCAAATATTTTCTAAAGCAGTATTAAAGAAAAGTTTTTCCATATTTTCTTCCGTAAAAGAAACATTTTCTTTTATAATCTCTTGAACATTAGCATCAAATTCATTTTCTGTACCTTTACCTATCAACTTACCATCAAAATACTTTTCAATCATAGCTATTGTACGGGAAGTTAAATTACCTAAGTCATTAGCAAGGTCAGAATTTATTCTAGTTATTAGAGCTTGATTTGTAAAGTTTCCATCTTGTCCAAAAGCAATCTCACGAAGCAGGAAGTATCTAACTGCATCAGAGCTATATCTTTGAACTAAAATGCTAGGGTCTATTACATTTCCAATAGATTTGCTCATCTTTCCACCGTTAATTATAAGCCAACCATGACCAAAAATTTGCTTTGGAAGCTCTTCACCTAATGCCATTAAAATTGCAGGCCAAATTATAGCATGAAATCTTACTATTTCTTTGCCAACTAATTGAACATTAGCAGGCCAAAACTTCTTAAAATCAGCATCATTTTTTGTCATATATCCAAGAGCAGAAATATAATTAGATAATGCATCAAGCCAAACATAAACAACATGTTTTTCATCAAAACTTACAGGAACACCCCATTTAAATGAAGTTCTGGAAACACATAAATCCTCTAATCCAGCTTTTAAGAAATTATTGAGCATTTCATTTTGTCTAGTTTGAGGCATTAAAAAATCTGGATGCTCTTCAATATGTTTAATCAATCTATCTTGATACTTAGATAATTTAAAGAAATAAGATTCTTCTTTAACTTTTTCAACTTCTCGAGCACAATCAGGACATTTACCATCTTTTAATTGATGCTCTGTAAAAAATGATTCACAAGGGGTACAATATAAACCTTCATACTCACTTTTGTAAATATCACCTTGCTCATAAAGTTTTTTGAATATTTTAGCTACAACTTCTTTATGCTCTTTATCTGTAGTTCTAATAAATTTATCGTATGAAATATCCATAGTTTTCCAAAGGTCTTTTATCCAAATAACAATATCATCTACAAATTGTTGTGGAGTTTTTCCTTCTTCTTGGGCACGTCTTTCAATCTTTTGACCATGTTCATCTGTTCCAGTGAGAAACATCACATCATATCCACGTAGACGTTTATATCTAGCCATAGCATCAGCTGCTACAGTAGTATATGAATGTCCAATGTGGAGCTTATTACTTGGGTAATAAATAGGTGTTGTTATATAAAATGTTTTCATTTTTTCACTCCATAAAATATATTTTAAATCTAAATAAAGTCTAACCAAAAAATTAATCATTTAAACTACTAATGTTTAAATTTTCCTTCTTCAATATATAGCTCATAAATAATTTCAGCTTTATCAGTAGCAACTAATTTTATTTTATTTCTTCCTTTTTTTAGCAGTAAGGTCTTTGTTATAATTTCTGAACTTGAAGTATCTGGAGTAGATTCTAATATTGTTATAACTGTTTTATCAGGATTAATAAGAACTAATTTAGCCAGTCCCTTTTCAACACTTAGTAAACATGAAATTTCGAGCTCCATATCTTCTGGTGCATTATATGTCCACAAAGTACTTTTTCCTGTAAAAGTTGCAAAACTGCCGTTACCTTGTTGTCCATCGCTTGTTTGATGAGCTAACCTTTTAATACCAGAATCAGCAAATCGAGCAATGCTAGCATCATCATAATAAATTTGATCAATTGAAAGAGTACAGAATGTAGTCCAAACTAATACAACAATAACAACTACAAATGCTGTTATTTTTATTACTTTATTTCCAGATAATTTTTTCATAAATTTTTCTCCATCTATATAAAAAAATATATAAAAAAGTCGCTTCTTATATTAAGAAGCGACTCTAGCGTGCGCAAAAGGATTCGAACCCTCGACCTCCTGATCCGTAGTCAGGCGCTCTATCCAGCTGAGCTATGCACACAAATAAATAAAAAGGCAAATAAATATGCCCGAGACCGGAATCGAACCGGTACGGGAGTTAAGTCCCGCAGGATTTTAAGTCCTGTGCGTCTGCCAGTTACGCCACTCGGGCATATCGTGGTCGCTATAGGGCTCGAACCTATGACCCTCTGCTTGTAAGGCAGATGCTCTCCCAGCTGAGCTAAGCGACCGTAAATACCATATGTCTTAGAATTATCTAAGACGACGACCCAGAAGGGACTCGAACCCTCGACCTCCGCCGTGACAGGGCGGCGTTCTAACCAACTGAACCACTGGGCCAAACTCTAAATATATAAAACAAGTGCAAATGGACCTTCGGGGACTCGAACCCAGGACCGTCCGGTTATGAGCCGGATGCTCTAACCAACTGAGCTAAAGGTCCACACTTAGCCGACGATCGGACTCGAACCGATAACCTGCTGATTACAAATCAGCTGCTCTGCCAATTGAGCCACGTCGGCATATTTTAATAATTTAAAGCTGATGACCCATGGGAGAATCGAACTCCCGTTACCGCCGTGAAAGGGCGGTGTCTTAACCGCTTGACCAATGGGCCTTAATATTGAAAGCTCCCCGAGTAGGGTTCGAACCTACGACCCTTCGGTTAACAGCCGAATGCTCTGCCGCTGAGCTATCGAGGAATATTATACCTTGCTAGTATACCAAATATAGAACAACTTGTCAACGTTTTTTGTAAAAATTTTTTATAATTTCAAAAGTTATAAATAAATTACAAAAAAAATTACAAAAAAAATGCAATAAAATTACAAAAAATATTAATTTTTTAAAAAAAATTGAAATATTATATTTTTTAAACGTCATTTTTAGAAATAAAATTCACTTTAATTTGTTTATTCAATTCAAAAATGAAAAATATTTGTTAAACACTTGCAGTTTTAAAAATTAATATGTATAATATAAAGAGCAATAATTAAAAATATTACAAAAATAATACTTGGAGGTTTAAAATTTATGAAATTTAGAAATTTGAAATTATACGGTACATTGCTATTAGCCTGCTCAGCAGCATTTGTGGGTTGTAGCTCAGACGAAGAAACAATTTCAACTGTAACGGAAACTATTGAAGCTCCTAAAGAAGTTGAAGAAGTAATTGAACAAGCAAAAGAAGAAGTTGAAGAAGAAGTAAAAGAAGTAATTGAGGAAGCCAAAGACGTAATTGAAATAATTGAAGAAGAAGTAAAAGAAGAAGTTGAAGAAGAAGTAAAAGACGTAATTGAAGAAGCCAAAGACGTAATTGAAATAATTGAAGAAGAAGTAAAAGAAGCAATTGAACAAGCAAAAGAAATAATTGAAGAGGTTGAAGCTCCTGTAGACGAAGTAATCGAAGAGATTAAAGAAGAGGTTGAAGCTCCTGTAGACGAAGTAATCGAAGAGATTAAAGAAGAGGTTGAAGCTCCTGTAGACGAAGTAATCGAAGAGATTAAAGAAGAGGTTGAAGCTCCTGCAGAAGAAGTAATCGAAGAGATTAAAGAAGTAGTTCAAGATACCGTAGAAGAAGTTAAAGAAGAACTAGTAACAGAAAAAGAAGACGTTAAGGAAGAAGTTAAATCGGAAGTAACGTATCCTAACGGTACATATAACTTAAAGTTTGCCTCCGCAGACACAAGACACACATTTATGGCAGCGGCAGAAAATTATTTGCTAAATAATCAATATGGTGGTATCCCATTGTTCTCAAATGCGGGTTATGCAATATATTCAAGCAGAGTACAACTTCCTGTTGATACTTATATTCCAGAAATAGAATTTGGTAAGCTCGCAGATAGAATTTTAGCAGCAGACGATTCTGCAGTGATTATGGAAGATGGTAAACCAGGAAATGCTGGTGAGTACACATATAGAACTGCATATTCAACAAATCCACAGACTTGGAATCATTGGTTATATGAAGGTTCTGTAGACAAGGACTATATGGAAAACTATATAGGGACATTATATGACTATGAATTCAATGAAGATAAAACAGGATATGCATTACTTCCTTCAATGGCCCAAGGAGATCCAATACCAGTAAATCCTGTAACACTTCCAAGTGGAAAAGAGGTTTCAAAAGTTTGGCAAATTAAGATTCGTGATTTAGAGTGGAAGTTTAATCCAAATACAGATATTTCAATGGTTACAGATACTAAAATTAATGCTGTAGACTTCTACGAGACATATAAGCTTGCTCTTGAGAACAGTTGGATGAGAGCAATAAGTGGTGGCGGAGATTTTTGTGCAACAGAATCAGCTATTTTAAATGCACAAAATTTTGTGGATGGAACAGCAACTTGGGAAGAGGTTGGTATTAAATTAATAGATGACAATACTATCCAATTAGAGTATGTTGAAGATCAATCTCAGTGGAATGTAAGATATCATTTAGGTTCATTTGTTTTATCTCCAATTCATACTGAAATGTATGCTGTGCTTGGTGAGCAGTATGGAACAAGTGAAACTACAATAGCATATAGCGGACCATTCTACGTTGATTATTATGAAAGTGATAAAATAGTTAGAATGAAAGAAAATGAAAATCATCCTATAGCAGAAAAGCAAATGATTACTGGTTTAAACATTACGGTTATACCAGATACTGAGATGAGATTTGAAGAATTTAAAGCTGGAAAACTTGATTATTCTGGACTTCCTGCAACTCAATATGATGAGTTTAAAAATCATCCTGCTCTTAAAACATTTCCAGGTTCTACAGTATTTAGAATATCTATAAATGGTCTTGGAACAGTTGAGAATCAGGTTGCACAATTCCCTGAAAGTACTTGGGTGCCAGAACCAATTCTTGCAAATCCAGACTTTAAAAAAGCAATGTTCTTTGCAATAGATAGAAATAAACTTGCAAAAGATGTTATGAAAACAGTTGAGCCAACACACTTCCTATTCTCTAGTGCATATGTGGTTGAAGCTGAAGAAGGAACTGCATTCCGTGACACTGTATATGGTCAGAGCATTGGAGCAAATTTATCTCCTTCAACTTATGGGTATAACTTAGATGCAGCTAAAGCGTCATTTGACAAAGCTCTTGATACTCTTGTTGCAGATGGCATTTATAAGAGCGGAGATGAAATTAAAATTGAGTTCTATTTCTTTAGTGGCTCAGAAAGTCAAGCTCTTATGGCAGATTATTTAAAAGGTGCGTTTGAAGACGCATTTAACAGTCAAAAACATAACATAAAAGTTACTGTTTATGCTATTGCTAAAGAATTCCCAGGAATTTATGATAATCATATGCAAATCGGTGAATTTGACCTTTCAATTGGAGGTATATCAGGCTCAACTCTTAATGCAGCATCTTTCTTAGATGTATTTGCTGATGATGACCGCTCTGGATTTACTCTAAACTGGGGTATTGATACAAATGTGGCAGAAATTCCTGTAACATATACAAATGATAATGGTGAAGTTGTGACAGAAATGTGGTCATATAATGCAATTTCTTCTGCTCTTAATACTGCAACAGAAGTTGTGAATGGAACAGAGAATAGAAAATAGAAAGTAATTATCATCTACGGGGCTGACATTATTTGTGCAGCCCTTTTTTTGAAAGGAGCGATGTTAATGGCAAGATACATTACAATACGTATTATTTGGATTTTTATAATGTTATTTGCAATACTTTCAGTGAATTTTATATTATTTAAACTAGCACCAGCTTATCCACCAGCTGATGAAGATTCTAAAACAGCATATTTTAATAAACAGGTTAGTGATGGATATATGGAAATAGCTCTTGTAACAGATGAATCAGAGATGGAAGAAATTAGACATCAAATGGCAACTGCTACTACCATAAAGAATTCTTATTATGAGGACAAAGGAGATTTAATCAGAGCATATATACCAGTTCCACTTAGCACACAATATTTTAATTGGATTTCCAATTTGATATTTAAATTTGATTTTGGGCTTTCAACAAGAGTTGAAGTTGGTAGACCCGTATTTAGTATAATTGGTGACCGTATGGTAACCACATTAACAATTAATATAATTGCTCTATTTTTCTATGCACCAATTGGATTAGCTCTTGGAATTTGGGCAGCACTTAAAAAGAATAAGCTCGAAGATAATATTATTTCTTTTTTAGTTATGGTTATGATTTCCATTCCGAGCTTTGTTGTAATGATTTGTTTAGTATTAATTTTTGGTTATGGATTAGAGTGGGTTCCAAGTATTTTCCCACCAAAAGATGCGGATTTAGCTCTTAGAATAAGAGGCTACATATTGCCAGTTCTAGCAATGACATTTGGACCTATTGCAAGCCTAACTCGTACAACTCGAGCAGAGCTTACAGAGGTTTTAACATCTGAATATTTGCTTTTGGCAAGAACAAAAGGTTTAACAAGAAAACAAGCAGTCATACGACATGCTTTTAGAAATTCACTTGTGCCTTTAGTACCAGGTATTATATATTCATTTGCAGGGATTTTGTCGGGCTCTGTTGTAATTGAAATGATTTATTCTGTTCCAGGAACAGGTACAATATTTTTACGTGCATTAACTAAAAATGCATATGACTATAATTTGCTCCTTGCATCAACAGCATTTTATACATGTGTTGGGTTATTTGCAGTTTTAATTGTAGATCTAACTTATGGCTTAATAGACCCAAGAATTAGAATGGGAGGTGTAAGATAATGGATCAAAGTAAATTTAAATTTATTCAAAAAGATGCAAAGATTTATGATCAAAAAATACAGGGAAAACCAGTTTCATCTATGAAAGATGTTTTTAGAAGATTTACAAAAAATAAAACTAATCTTGTAGCATCGAGCATCTTATTAATACTTGTATTATGCTCTATATTTATGCCGTCACTTACAGGAAAAGAGTATATTAAGTTAAATGAGAAGTTGGCATTTTTGCCTCCTAGAGTTCCAGGGCTTGAAAATTTGGGAATTATGGATGGAACTGTTTTAGTAGAAGAAAAGGCTATAGACCCAACATTATTTAATGAAGAAACTGGACTTTATCTCCCTGCAGGATATAATCCAAAAGCTATTGAGCTAGATACGCTCACAAATTCTATTGTATTTAGTACAGAAAAATCAGAAATTGTAACCAAAGGTCAGTCTGTTATGAGACTTGACTATGGTTCTAAAGAGATGTCAATAGAATCAAATGATTATTTTATTTTTACCAAAGCAAATAATCCAATAATAGAGCTTGAAGTTACAGAAATACAAAATAATGCAACACTTGAGATACTTGCTCAGACAAAGTTTATGGAGTATGAAGTTGTTGGCACGATTACACAAGCAGGAACTCATAAATTTGATCTATATAAAATAAAGCCCGAGCTTTTTGGTGATATATTCTCAAAATTAAGATTTCGTCTTGTTGGAGATGGAAATACAAGTGCTGCTATTATAGAAAAAGTATCTTTATTTGATAGCTCAAAAGATGAGGCAATTTTAGCTCATGATGGTTACGCTCTATCTATGTATAAAATTGTCGATGGCAAAGGTGGTAGTTATACAAGACAAAATGGAGAAATGACAGTTGCAACTTTTAGATATAATAGATATATTGCAGCTTTTGATTTAACTCATGAAATTGCTTTCTCATCAGCTGAATATGACAAACTGCTAAAAGAATGGGGAGATAATGTTACACAAATTCCTAATCCTGAAAATCCAGATGGTTGGTTTTTTAGTGAAGGATTTCCTATTAGAGAAGTTGTTAGAAAAAATGATATAGTAACAATAGGTGATGAAGAATTTTATTCATATGAAGTATATTTAGATTATAAAGCTTATCTTGGATATAATGAGCTCCCATATTTTTGGTTTGGCACAAGTGCAGCTGGTAGAGATTTATTTTCGCTTGTTTGGGTTGGTCTTAGAACCTCTTTATTTATTGGTATAATAACTACTTTAATAAATGTTAGTATTGGTATAACTTATGGAGCTATTGCAGGATATTATGGTGGTACTGTAGATTTATTGATGCAACGATTTGCAGAGCTTATGGGTCGTATGCCGTGGCTCGTAGTCTTATCAATTGTAGTTGTTTTATTTGACCCTGGAATAGGAACCATTATACTCACTATAATTATTTCGGGCTGGGTCGGTGCTCAATCTGTTACTAGAATGCAGTTTTATAGATATAAAGGTCGTGAATATGTGTTGGCTTCTCGTACAATGGGAGCAAAAGACAGACGTTTAATTTTTAGGCATATATTACCAAATGGTATTGGTACTATTATAACCTCAAGCGTTCTTGCTATTCCTGCAGTTATATTTTTGGAAGCAACATTGTCTTATCTCGGTTATGGAGTAGGTCATGGTCAATCATTTAATATTTTTGGATTCCATTTTTCAGGTGTTTCAATTGGCGTTCTTCTTGCAGATGCCAGAGCGTTTCTTCAAATGTATCCATACTTAACCATATTCCCATCAATAATCATATCACTTCTTATGATTACGTTTAATATGTTTGGTAATGCTCTAAGAGATGCGTTCAATCCATCACTACGAGGCGTAGAAGATTAGGAAATAGTAGTTCGTGCTCAGTGGTTAGTAACTTAACTAATCACTGGTTACCAAATACTTTGCTCATTAAGTTAGGAGGTTAGGAATGAAGTTACAAGTTAAAAATTTATCTATATCATTTAGAACTGTTTCAGGAAAAGTTCAGGCTGTGCGAGATATAAATTTTGAATTGCAAGAAGGAGAAACTCTTGCAATAGTTGGCGAATCTGGTTCTGGAAAATCAGTTACAACAAGAGCTATAATGGGAATATTAGCAGGTAATGCTATAATAGAAAGTGGTTCTATTATGTATGAGGGAGATGACCTGCTCAAAATTACAGAAGAGGAATTTCAAGATATTCGTGGTAGAAAAATAGGTATGATTTATCAAGACCCATTATCTAGTTTAAATCCAATAATGAAAATTGGTAAGCAAATCACAGAAGGAATGATTTTAAATGGTCATCACTTAAAGAATAAAATTGAAAAATTATCTCACAAAGAGCGTATACAATATTTTTCAATACGTAGAGAAATTAAGAAATTAAAGGAAGAAAGCAAAAGAAAGAATAAAGAAAAAATTGCAGTTCTAAAACAAAATTTAGAAGTTGCTAAAAATGATATGCTTACTGCTCAAGTAATTGCTAAAAAGCAGGTTATGGAAGAATATAAGCAAGATGTTGCTCGTATTAAAGCAGAAATTAAAGAAATAACTAAAAATCCCAATAAGCTTAAAAGAGATGAGCTCAAAAAGCAAATAGAGATTAAAAAAGAAGAAATTAAACGACTTAAATGTGTTACAAAAAAAGAAGCAAAAGAAAGAGCTCTTGAGGTTATGAAAGAGGTTGGTATACCAGACCCTGAAAAAAGATTTAATCAATATCCATTTCAATTTTCAGGTGGTATGCGTCAACGTATTGTTATAGCAATAGTATTAACTCAAAATCCAGATATACTAATTTGTGATGAGCCAACAACGGCATTAGATGTTACTATACAATCTCAAATTTTAGAGCTAATAGGAAAATTAAAGGAACAACATAATTTAACAGTGATATTTATTACTCATGACCTTGGTGTTGTTGCAAATATTGCAGACCGTATTGCTGTTATGTATGCGGGTAAAATTCAAGAAATTGGTGGAGTTGATGATATTTTCTACAATCCTCAACATCCATATACGTGGGCTATGTTAGGCTCTATGCCAGATCTTACGTCAAAAGATAGATTGCTCACTATTCCAGGCACTCCTCCTGATATGCGCTTTCCGCCTCAAGGTGATGCATTTGCTCTGAGATCAGAATATGCTATGCAAATTGATATGGAGGAGCAACCTCCAATGTTTAAAGTTTCTGATACACATTATGCGGCTACGTGGTTATTGCATCCTGATTGCCCTAAAGTTGAAAGACCCTCAATTATTGATGCACGTATCAAACGCATGAGCCAAATGTATAGTGCTTAGAATATTATAATAGAATGTGAGGTAGAATATGGAGCCAATAATTTCACTTAAAGATTTAAAGATACATTTTAAATCTGGTCATGGAAAAAATAAGCTTGTTGTTAAAGCAGTTGATGGAGTGAGCTTTGATATTTATAAAGGAGAAATTTTCGGTCTTGTTGGAGAATCTGGCTGTGGTAAGACAACAACAGGAAGAACACTAATTAAATTAAATGATGCAACTGGTGGTAAAGTAGAATTTCTTGGTCAAACCATTACAGAAGGTACTGATATCAATAAAAAAAATATTAAAGTTGCAAATAATGCTCTGAAATCTGCTTCTTCAGATGAAGAAAAAGCTTCTATTAAAGCTTCTATTGAAGAAAATAAAGCTGAAATTTTAAGAAAGAAAAAATTAAATTCATATAGAGATAGAGAATTAATGCAAAACATGCAAATGATTTTTCAAGACCCGATTGCATCTCTTGACCCACGTATGACGGTTAAAGAGATAATAGCTGAAGGTCTTAGAATTACTGGTGAAAAGAAAGAAAAAGTGATTACACAAAAAGTTAATGAGATGTTAGAAGTAGTTGGTCTTGTACCCGAGCATGGAAATAGATATCCGCATGAATTTAGTGGTGGTCAAAGGCAAAGAATTGGTATTGCTCGAGCTTTAGTATTAAATCCAAAATTTTTAATTGCTGATGAGCCAATATCAGCTTTAGATGTTTCTATACAAGCTCAGATAATTAACTTATTAAATGACTTAAGAAACGATTTTGAATTGACTATTTTATTTATTGCTCATGATTTATCAGTTGTAAAATACTTTAGTGACAGAATAGGTGTTATGTATATGGGTAATTTGGTAGAGCTCGCAACATCAGATGAGCTTTTTGAAAATCCTATTCATCCATACACAAAATCATTATTATCAGCAGTTCCACTTCCAGACCCAAGATATGAGAAAAAGAGAAAAAGAATTATATACGATCCAAAAATAGAACATAATTACGAAAAAGAATCTCCAATATTACATGAAATTAAAGCAGGACATTTTGTCCTTGCAAATACGCAGGAATTGGAAAAATACAAACTTGAGCAATAAAGCAATTATTAAAACTGTAGTTACAACCTTAGCAACTACAGTTTTGCTTCTATTTTTCGTATATGATTTTTCTTTTACTCTAATTAATATTGCAGATGCTCTATTTATAGTTGGACTTTTCTTGTTTTTTCCAGCGCTCATAATAATAACTGAAGCAACAAAAGTTTTTGATGGTTTTACCTATGTAAGACATAAATTTTCAAAATCTAATAGTTTTAAAACTATATATGATTATAAAGAATATAAATTGCAAAAAAATTTATATAAAAAAAATATTGGAAAACCATTGATGATAATTGCTCTATGTTATATCGGAGCTTCACTTATAGTATCTCATTTGTTATCTCTTCTATAATTAATATAGGAGAGACAATTTTTTTGCCTAATATTAGTTGCCTCCAATTTTAATGAAGCCACGGAAAAAGTCTTTTGATATCAAGAAAGCCTCACTGTATAGCCTACCCTTTGAATGGGAGATGGCAGCTTTAGCTGACGGTGGGTGGACTGTGTGGTGGTAGGTGGTGCGAAACTGACTGAAGGGTTAATGGTAGATGACATCTAAATATGTCGCTAGGTTTTAGGATAAGATTTGACAGCATATATATATTAAATATCTTAAAGGAATGGAGTATAATAAATGAAACAAAATTCAGAGCTATATATTGAAAATGGTGTATTAAAAAAATATTTAGAAAAAGAAGCTCCTGTAGTGATACCAGATAGCCTAACTTCTATTGGTATATTGCAATTTTCTGATTGTAATAGCTTAAAAATTATAGTAATACCAGATAGTGTGACTTATATTGGATATTCTGCATTTTCTAGTTGTAAGAGTTTAACCAGTATAATAATACCAGATAGCGTGACTTCTATTGATGCGAAGGCATTTTATGATTGTACTAGTTTAAAAAGTATAATAATACCAGATAGCGTGACTTATATTGGTGATGGGACATTTTATGGTTGTGAGAGTTTAACAAATATAATAATACCAAATAGCATAACTTCTATTGGAGCTAGTGTATTTTCTGGTTGTAAGAGCCTAGTAAGTATAGTAATACCAGATAGCGTAACTTATATTGGTGATAGTGCATTTTCTTGTTGTAAGAGCTTAGTAAGTGTAGTGATACCAGATAACGTAACTTATATTGGTAATTGGGCATTTTATAATTGTGAGAACTTAACAAGTGTAACACTACCAAATAGCATTAATTATATTGCGAATTCTGCATTTGATGGTTGTAAGAAATTAAAAATTTAAATAAGAGATAAGGAGACTCCTATTGTGAAAAAATAAAAAAATACATCTTATGAATGTATGGAAGATTTTGACTGTATTTCTCATCTGCAGGATTAATACTGAGCATGGTGAAAAGAACTAACATAACTAATGCTCATAAAATAAAGTAAAAAATTTATCTTATTTTTCTCTTTCCTGCAGAGATTGCTGATGTAAATCCAAATCTAATTAATTTTCTATTTTATCTAATTACCACTATAAAAATAAAAAATTTTTATTCAAATTGTTGTGCATTTCTCACTTTTTTATTTTCTTCAGACATATTAGACTTTAATCAACTCCTTAGCTACTGGAGCTACATAATCTATATCTATAAGTTTCCTTTAGTATTTAGATTAATGTTTTATAGATAAGTATATCATCATCCAACGGGAAATTTAGTAAATATTATATAATATACAGGAAATATAAACTATACAATTATTTTAAAACGTTGAAATATTTGTTTGTTTATAGTATAATTTAACTGTTATAAACATGAGCATTATTTTGATACGCTCTAATTTTAGTTAATATTTTCATAAATCTAGTTAGATTAGTTTTCAAAAAAGAGCAATTCATCTCACTTCTTATTAAAATACATTAAAGGAATTGCTAACAAAAAATTTACTTTAAGTATAAAGGAGGGCAAATGAAAATAATTGATACATTTATAAGGATGTATAGACATTCTTATTATAGAATTTGGTTATTTATATTAGGTTTATTTACTATGCTTCCAATTATGTTTTATTATTGGAGAAGAAAAAATGACAATGATAATATAAAGCTTATTGAAAATGAAGTTATAAATGAGCTCGAAAAAGAAAATCTAAAAAATATATTATTTCAAGAAGCTATGATTCATGTTATAAATAAACAAAAATGCTTTAATCAGAATGTTCCAAAAGAAAAACAACAAATAGAAGCTCAAGATATTGCAAATAATAAATTTGCTGATATAGTAGCAGATTTAACTAAACAAAGAGCTCAGTCGGAAGGAATAGAAAATTTTTCAATAACGTATTGTTTTAAAAAAATGTATGAAAATCCTCTGTTACGAATTTTATCTATTATAGTATCATTTCCTATGTACATATTAATATTAGTTTTTAAGAGTCCAATCTTAAAATATATTATTGAGCGACTATTTATGATGATATTTGTATTATTTGGTGTTACTTTTTTGGTATTTACAATATTGTATATTTCACCTATGGAGCCTGCTCTAAATATTTTGGGGCAAACAGCTACCGTAGACCAAGTAGAGCAATTTAATAAAGTACATGGATTAGACAAATCGTATATTGTTCAGCTATTTGAAGCATTTAAAAATTTAATTACATTTAATTTAGGAAATTCATATCAAGGAAATGAAGATATTGCAACATCAATTATGAATAAATTTCCGATTACTATTATAGTGGCATTCTGGGCTGTTTTTGTATCTGTTGCTATTGCCATACCATCAGGTATTATTTCTGCAATTAAACAATATTCATCTTTTGATTATATTTTTATGTTTATTGCTCTGATAGGATTATCTATTCCAAATTTTTGGCTTGGACTAATTTTAATTTTAAATTTTTCAATCGAACTTCAATGGTTACCTGCCACTTTTCAAGTTAATAATAGCTTGAGCTTAATTATGCCAGCTCTTGTATTAGGAACAGGTATGTCTGCATCGGTTGCGCGTATGACACGCTCATCTATGCTTGAAGTTAAATACTCAGATTATATTTTAACAGCAAGAGCAAAAGGCTTAGCCGAGCGTAAAGTTGTATTAAAACATATTTTAGGAAATGCTATGATACCTATTATTACAATGGTTGGTATGCAATTTGGAGCAATGCTTGGGGGTTCTTCTGTTACAGAAAAAGTATTTAATATAAATGGTCTAGGTTCTTGGATTGTTGATAAGCAATTTGTGCCAGATATTCCAGTTGTACTTGCTGGAGTTGTTTATATTTCAATTGTTGTAAGTATTGTAAACTTAGTTATTGACATTTTGTATGCATTTATTGACCCAAGAATTAAATCTAAGATGAAAAATTATTAGATAAGGAGCTTAAATATGATAAAACAGGAAGTACATTCAGGTATAGAATTTTATCAAAAGAAAGTCAAAAAACGTAAATTAGGAGCTTCTTTAGAGTTTATAACGGCTCAGCTGTCTTGGCAATTCTCAGGAGCAATTAGTTGTGTTGCTCTATTATCAGCCTATAATATAATCACTAATGCTTTAAACCGTATGGCATTAATAATTTCAATATTATTTTTAATTCAGTTTGCTATACAATATTTTGTTACTACAAAAATCTCAAAAGAAATTACATCTGAGCTCGGAGAAGTTACATCTAAAACACGTAAATTAGGGTTATTATTAATCCCATTTGTATTATTAGGAAATTTCTTTATGTTTTTATCAGGATTTATGTTAATACAAAAAGATAAGACTATTGAATATAATCTTAGTGTTTATTCATTGCTAACTAGTATTTTTATATTATTAATTTCAGCGATGAATTTATTTAAAGATAGTGTTGTTGAGACTTTTGCTCTTGGTATGGGAATTTACGGAGCATATGCAATTATAAATCTAGTTACACTAATAGCTTGCTCAAAATGGATACAAAATGGTCGTATTAATAGAAAACTTTTATTTTTTGCAATACTAGGTTTGGTTGGAATTATAACAGGAAATGTATTTTCATTTTTAATGGGACTTATAATTTTAGCTAAATATTTTAATAAAAATAGTGAAACAAGTATTGAATGGATAGATGTTATAAGACGTTTATTCAAAAATTATATGTCATGTATAGGTATGTTCATTATTGTATTTTTAATTTCTGTATCAATTGCTTCATTATTAACTTTTGATTATGATATAGCAACTTTAAATAACTATATGGCACTTTTACAACCACCAAGTCTAATGTATCCATTTGGTACTGATGAGCTCGGTAGATGTGTTTTTACAAGAATTGTTTTTGGAGCGAGAATTTCTTTGCTAGTAGGTTTGGTATCAACTACTATTCCTATTGTTATTGGAGGAATTTTAGGAGCTATTTCTGGTTACTATGGTCGCAATACAGACAATATTATTATGAGATTACTAGACATACTTTATGCAGTACCAGGAATTTTGCTTGCTATTGCAATTATTGCAGCATTTGGTGTTAGCACAATGAATCTTATTTTAGCATTATCAATAGGCGGAATACCTTCTTATGCAAGAACAGTGCGAGCAACAGTTATGAGTCTTGCTAGTCAAGAATTTGTTGAAGCTGCAAAAGCTTGTGGAGCAAAAGATGGCACAATTATTTTCAAACATATTATTCCAAATTCATTAGCTCCTGTTATTGTTCGTGCAACACTTGGAATAGGTTCTGCAGTTTTATCAACATCAAGTTTATCTTTCTTAGGATTAGGAGTTGAGTCGCACGTGCCTGAGTGGGGTAACATACTAAAAGCGGGTTCAACATATCTTGAAACCAATCCATATATTGCAATATTTCCAGGACTTGCAATTATCACTATTGTATTATCATTTAACTACTTTGGTGATGGTTTAAGAGATGCACTTGATCCAAAACTTAAGTAGGGAGGCTATTATGTTAGAAATAAAAAATCTTTCTGTACATTATGTAACAGATGCTATAACTGCAAAAGCAGTAAATGATATAAGTTTTTCTGTTAATAAAGGCGAAAGTATGGGTTTAGTTGGTGAAACAGGAGCAGGAAAAACTACAACTGCACTATCAATTATGCAATTGGTACCAGATCCACCAGGGATTATTGTTGATGGTGAAATTTGGTTTGAAGGCAAAAATATAATCTATAATACAGATAAAGAAAATCAGGCTATGCGTGGTAATGGTATATCTATGATTTTTCAAGACCCAATGACTGCTCTAAATCCCATTATGACTATTGGGGATCAGCTAAATGAAATTTTAACAACTCATCAGAAAATTAGTAAAAAACAAGCTAAAAAGCAAGTTATTGAACTTTTAGAAATTGTTGGAATTAAAGAAGATAGATACAATGATTTTCCTCATCAATTTTCGGGTGGACAAAAGCAACGTGTAGTTATAGCCATGAGCTTACTATGTAAGCCACGCTTATTAATAGCTGATGAACCAACTACTGCACTAGATGTTACTATACAAGCTCAAGTTTTGGAAATTATAAATTCATTAAAGGCTAAATTTAATATGGCTATAATTTTGATTACACATGATTTAGGTGTTGTGGCTGAAACTTGTAATAAAATAGCAATTATGTATGCTGGACAAATTGTAGAAATGGGAACTGTAGAAGATGTTTATTTATCTCCAAAGCATCCTTATACTAAAGGTTTATTTGATTCAATACCAAAACTTGATGATGATACAACACAATTAATTCCAATTGAAGGGCAAGTTTCAAATGCTTCAGATTTGCCAACTGGTTGCTATTTTCATCCTAGGTGCAGATTTTGCAAAGATATTTGTAAAACACAACAACCGCTCATTAAAGGTGATGCACATAAATTTATGTGTCACTTTGATGTTTTTACGAAAGGAGCAATCAAATAAATGGTTCTTATTGAAACTAAACGATTAAAAAAGTATTTTCCAGTCCCCTCTGGACACTTACATGCCGTTGATGATATTAATTTGCAAATTAATAAAGGAGAAACGCTTGGAATAGTTGGAGAATCTGGATGCGGAAAATCTACTTTAGGGCGTGTAATTTTAAGACTTCATGAAGCTACAAGTGGTGAAGTGTTATATGATGGTATGGATATTAATACATTTAATGCGTCTGAAATGCGCCATATGCGTCAAATAATGCAAATTATTTTTCAAGATCCATATGCATCTCTTAATCCTCGTATGACGATTGGTCAAAGTATTAGCGAACCATTGAGATTACACAAAATTTATAATAAAAAAAATGAAATTCGTGAACGTGTTGAAGAGCTAATGGAATTAGTTGGGTTGCCTAAACGTTCATATAATCAATATCCACATGAGTTTGATGGCGGTCGTCGACAACGTGTAGTTATTGCAAGAGCTTTAACAATTAATCCAAAATTTATTGTATGTGATGAACCTGTTTCTGCTCTTGATGTTTCAATTCAAGCACAAATTTTAAATTTATTGATGGATTTACAAAAAAATATGGGTTTAACATATATGTTTATTTCACATGATTTATCAGTTGTAAAACATATTTCAACTAATATAGGTGTAATGTATTTAGGTCAAATGATCGAAAAAGCTCCAAAAAAAGATATTTTTAGAAACCCACTACATCCATATACAATTGCTCTTTTATCTGCAATACCATCGATAAACATAAAGGAAAAAAGCAAAAAAATTATACTAAAAGGAGAAATAACTTCTCCTATTAATCCTAAACCAGGATGTCGGTTTGCAGCTCGTTGTCCATTTTCAATTGACATTTGTAGAGCTCAAATACCAAAACTTATCGAAGTAGAAAAAGACCATTCTGTGGCTTGTTATCGTTATAAAGAGATACAAAATAAAACATTACATTACAATATAATTTGATTTAATTAAAAAAGGGAGGATTTATAATGAATTTTAAAAAATTATTGTCTGTATTTTTAATAGGGGGCTTGTCTGTAGTTGTTGGAGGTTGTAGTAATGAAACTGAAAATACTATAACAGATAATGTTGCATCTAGCTTACCTGCTATTCGTATTCTTGGTATGTCATCTAGCGAGATGGATTTAAATATTTTAGCTGATCAATTAAAAAAAGCAGGCTTTAATGTTGAATTAAATGTGCAGCCTGATTATTCAAGTTTTTCAACTATACAAGATACTGGTGAATGGGATTTAAGTTTAACTGGATGGACTACTGTAACAGGAAATCCTGATTATGCTGTTCGTGATATTTTTGCTTCAACGGGAGCATATAATTCACAGTTACTTAATGACCCAAAAGTTGATATGTTGATTGACCAAGCAGCAACTGAAACACCTCAAGTGTATAAGAAAACTTACACCGACCTTGAAAATTATCTTGTAAATGAGCAAGCATATTTCATTCCATTATATTCATCTCTAAGAATGCAAGGAGTTAATAATAGTCTAATGGAACCTACTATGCGTCAACCAAAATCTCGATCTTCTGTTTGGGAAGAATATACTTATATTGATACTGCTCTTAATGAAACTAGACCATTTATTATGACACAAACTTCAGCTACATTAACATCACTTGATCCAATTCAAGCTAATGATGGGTCAATTAATCAATTGTCTTCAAATATTAATACTCGTATAATAAGTCTAACTGATGAAGATGTAGTTGAAGCTAAAGGCTCATTGTCATACAATTTTGCTATAGCTCAAGGAAATAAAGAATATTACTTTTTACTAAAAGATAATGTAAACTTCTCTAAAGTTGAAGATAAGAAAGCGGTCGATACAGGTGTACGTGTTGGAGCAGAAGATGTTGTATTCACACTAAACCGTGCAAAAGATAAGGATAGTGTGCCACTACATAAAACTTATGGATTGCATTTGCATATGGATGAAATTTCTATTGTGACAGATTTAAATGAATTAAATACAACAATAACAGCAGATACAGGCGTACCGATTTTAGAAACACTAACTAATGGTCTTAATGTGAGCGTGACAGCTCTAACAGATGATAAAACACAAGCAGATAACAACAATGGAGTTTATCAAGTGGTAAAAGTTACAACGCTAAATCCATTCCCACAAGTTCTAAACTATCTTGCTCATCAATCAGCAGGTATTGTAAGCGAAGAGCAGGTAACTTTATTAAACTCAAAATTTGATGTAGAAAATTATGATGCTACAAAAGATGTTGGATATGGAGATTTTAATGCTATTAAATCAGGAGATAATCATCTTTGGATGTCTGGTCCATATGCTTTAACTTATGTAAATGATTATGAAGTGGCTTTCCAAAAAAATCCTGTATATATGCCTGAAACTGAGCATGAGCCACGTATTAAAGATATTGTTATCAAATTTATTAAAGACACTACTAGTGCAAATTCAGCGTTTAGAAGTGGTGAAATTGATTTCTTATCAACAGTAGATGTTAATCATGCCACATTACTTGATGCAGAAGAGCAGTTTACAGTTATGAAGCGCTCTTCAAATGCTGTATCTTATGCAGTATTTAATCTTGCAGAAGGAAATTTATTTACAGATGTGAATTTGAGAAAAGCTGCTCTATATGCTGTTGAGCAACAACCGTTTATTAAAGTAAAAAATGATTTAGTAAATCCAGCATTCTCAACTCTTTCAACTATAATTGATACTGGAAATGTTCATATTAGTGATTTAGAAAAAAGTGCAGAATATCTAAGCAAGTATTTTGCAGAATAATCAATCAAAAATAATTGAGCTCTTATAATAAATAACTACATTATACCTGATACTGTAATCTCAAAATTGATCAAAATTAAAAAGAGCAAATGCCTGTTCATAAAAACTAACAAAACAAATAACCTTCCATATTTTTATAATGCAGAAGGTTATTTTTAATTTATCTATTCAAGAAAATTTTATATTGAAAAATTCATATTTTTATAATAGAATATTTATCTAACACTAATTTTAGGGGGAGTTTTTATGAAATCTAAATATCACATTATCCTGTTTTTTACAATTACATTTATGATACATATAACTAGCAATCTAGTTCATCCTGTTACGCCAACATTTTTTAAAGAATTAGCTTTTAATGATTATATGTTTGGTGTGTCTTTTGCTACCATGTCATTTATGGTATTTTTATTTTCACCATTTTGGGGAAAACTTGTTACTATAATTTCCGAGAAGAATGTTATTTTTATATGTTGTATAGGTTACAGTATTGGTCAAATATGTTTTATGTTGTCTACAACACAAACACAGATAATACTTGCTCGACTTATAGGCGGAGCTTTTAGTAGTGGTATTTTTGTGGCAACGCTTACATATATCGCTTATATCTCATCAATTGAAACAAAAGCTAAAAATATTACAATATTAGCCACAATATCGACCCTTGGAACTACTTTAGGATATTTTTTAGGTGGAATTATAGGAGAAACATCTATTAAAAATTCATTTTTAATGCAAATTGTAATGCTTATTGTGCTCGGGATATGTTCTAAAGTTGTGATAATAAAAAGAGCTCATTTGGTAAAAATGGACAAATCGACTTTAATAAAAGAAGCTAATCCGTTTATATCTTTTTTTAGTATTGCTCCATATTTAACACCGTTACTGAGCTTATTATTTTTTATATCATTTATGGCAAGTTTTGCAACAACATCATTTGACCAAACATTTAATTATTACTTAATAGATGAGCTCCTATTTACCCCTTCATATAATGGATATATTAAAGCTGGTGTTGGGATTATATCACTTTTGGCAAATGTATTTATATGCTTTAGAATTATTCGTAACAACAAAATATTATTAGGACTTATGAATATTTTCTTCCTATGTTCAGTTGCTCTTTTTAGCGCAATATTAACTAATAATTTGACCTTATTTTTAATAATTGTATTTATCTATTTTGGGTGCAATTCTATATATTTGCCTTTGCTACAAAATTGTTGTGCAAGCTTTGGAAATGAGCAAAGTAGCTCTATAATATTGGCATTTTATAATGCTACTAAAGGATTAGGCATGATTTTAGGAGCTCTAGTTGCTGGATTTACTTATGAGCTAAACGGTAAAATACCTTTTATTTTAGCTTGTATCTCATTCTTTATATGTTGTTTATGTCAACTAAAGTATATACGAAAATTAGTAGTAAATGAACAAATAGAAGTTAAAAGAGTATGATTGTTTGAACCACACTACATCTGGTGATGCTATCTTCTCTTAACCCTTCCGCCAAGCTCCACTGCCACCTTCCCTTAAAAGGGAAGGCTATACGGTGAGGCGTAGAGCAATCACACTAGTTATTATTTTAGTGCGACATCTCCTTTTTTGCAAAAAAAATATTAAAATAAATATCCATATGGATCTTGTCTACTGCCGTTAAGACGAATTTCAAAATGTATATGATTACCTGTTGAATCACCTGTAGAACCAACAGTTGCAATATTATCTCCTTTAGAAACTTTATCTCCTACGTTTACATAATTTTTAGAATTATGAGCATAATACGTTTCATATCCGTTTCCATGGTCAATAATTACTAAATATCCATATCCACCGTTATTCCAGCTAGAATAAGTTACAGTTCCATCATCTGCTGCATATATAGGTGTTCCAGCAGGAGCTCCAAAATCTATTCCACCATGAAAACTTCCCCATCTTGGTCCATATCCAGAAGTAAACACACCTTCTCCATTTAGTGGATGCATAAATAATCCTTTATCAGACGTAGAAACACTTGGTCCTGATCCGTTAGAACGTGCCACTGCTTTTTTCTTTGTACCATGCTCAATTATAGTTTTTGTAGGTTCTTTTATAATTTTTTCATCAATAACTTCTCTGCTTACTTCTTTTCCATTGACTTTAGTAATTTGTACGTTAATCTCCTTGTAACCATCTTCTCCTTGTAAAATCGTTTTTTCTTCGTCGTCAAACATTTCAGAATTTGGTTTATATTCAATTTCTGCTGGAATTTTTTCCAAAAAAATAGCTTTTTCTGTTACTTCTGTTTCAAGTACTGGAGTAGCTTCCTCTAATATAATTTCTTCATCTGGCATGATAATATTAATATCCGAAATTTGTGGATTAAGTTCTTTAATTTCTGATATTGTCATATTATTTTGCTCAGCTACAGTTGATATATTATCACCTTCTGCAACTGTATATTTAACGGGCTGTGTTTTGTTGCTGGCTAACAACATTTCCATTTCTTGATATAACATAATTTCATCTTCGGGTACAAATATACTTTCTCCACTAATATCTTGTTCAAAGTGCATCTCAATAGGTACAACTTCAATGGGTGTATCATTGTTAATATCAACTTCTTCAGCAACACTAGTTAGTTCGACTTTATCTAATATATTTGTACTATCAATATCCACAATATTATTAATTGTAATAGCATTTAATGATGCTACTCCAACAGTGATAGGTATTGCAGAAGCCTCTGCCACGTCATCATCACCTTCATTATAGAGCTCTATATATTCACTTGCAATATCAGCAAGTAAATTTCGTGCTTCTTGTTCACTATTTATAACACCTATAACTTCACCATCTATAGTTAATTCATATGCTTCTACTGAGTATGTAATTTTGTCCTTTAATGTATTATATAAAGTATCTTTATCAAACCATATTGCATTTTCATCAATTGTAGTTGCAGGTTCTGTATCTATTTTATTTTCTATCTGAATATTTCTATTTTTGAGTTCTTTAAGTTCATATTCAAGTTGTAGGTATACTTCATATACATCCGACTCATCATTAATGAGCCCAATAATTTCATTATCAAAAAGTATCTGATATGAAATATCTTTACCATAAATTTTTTGATGCTCAGAAATTCTACAAAGAATAAATGCTAATAACAAACCAGTTAATAAAGTTAGCCTGATATTTTTAATAAAAAACCTTTCTTTATAATTAGCTGTTTTTAACAAATTCATAATTTAACCTCCAAACGGATACTTAAATACAGATATCCATAATTTAATTGTTTAATTGTTTAATTGTTTAATATTAATTGCATAGTCAGTTACCCCATGCATAAATAAGGGGGCTTGTGAAAGTAATTTAAAATTATCAGCTCAATATATGTGATAATAAAGACAGGGAATATGATAAAACTAACAGTTCTCCTAAACCTTTTCATCAGCTAAAGCTACCACTTCCCCTTAAAAGGTGAGTCTATATGGTGAACCTTAGAGATAACTATATATTTTACTATTATTTTAAAGTACTGTGATTATAGAAACACTTAGCTCTGATTAGTTAAAGTGTACCAATGATTTTTTCTTTGTACCAAACTCAATTATAGTTTTTGTAGGTTCTATTAAAATTTTTTCATCAATAACTTCTCTGTGTACTTCTTTTCCATTGACTTTAGTAATTTTTACTTCAATCTCCTTGTAACCATCTTCTCCTTGTAAAATCGTTTTTTCTTCGTCGTCAAACATTTCAGAATTTGCTTTATATTCAATTTCAGCTGGAATTTTTTCCAAAAAAATAGCTTTTTCTGTTACTTCTGTTTCAAGCACTGGAGTAG
>LJHE01000084.1 GCA_001983555.1 Candidatus Epulonipiscioides gigas | reverse complement strand
ACGGATATAGAATTATCTTTGTGTATAGTAACGATCACTTTATCACAAATTCCTGCTAAAGCTTCGTCAACAGCATTATCTACTATTTCGTAAACAAGGTGGTGAAGACCTTTATTTGACGTACTCCCAATATACATATCTGGCCTTTTACGTACGGCTTCTAGGCCTTCTAGTATCTGAATTTGATTTTCATCGTAGGTATTATTAGACATAAAAAGATCTCACTCCTTTAAATTTTTATAATTGTGAACTACCCCCTCTTATAGGTGTGGGTTTCTTGCGTAAGCCGAACCAATATTCAGTAATTTAGCAAGCTCTACGGGGCATCCCGACCCTGAATTATAAACTAATTATATTATATTTAGTCTATAAAGTCAAAAAAATTTAGAAATTCATCTCACCAACTATAGTGTGAGAATTTTTGCTAAGTACAGTTAAAAACTAAGGCCTAAATCCACTATTCTCAATCAAAAAGTGAATATTAGCCTGTAGTTAGTATAACATGTTCTTCTAATTTTTGCAAATTATATTTGCTTTTTCTACAACAAATAATTTTCCATGACTTTTTAAATCTAATATACTTTGGTCTATGCCTGTACAAGTTATTAAAGTTTGAATATTAGTTGTATATTTAAACAAATAATGTTGTCTATTTATATCAAGTTCTGACAAAACATCGTCTAATAACAAAACAGGAGCTTCTCCAGTTATATTTTTAAGCATATCTATCTGAGCAAGTTTTACACTTAAAATACACGTTCTTTGTTGTCCTTGTGAAGCAAAAGTTTTGGCATTTTGAGAATTTATTAAAAAGTTTATGTCATCCTTATGTGGTCCATTGTTTGTAGTTTTAGTTCTAATATCTTTAGCTCTATTTGTTTCAAATTTATTTTTTAAATTTTTTATATCTATGTCTGGTTCATATATTATTTTTAAATTTTCTTTTTTACCAGAAATTTCTAAATGGATTAAATTAGCTCCATAATCTAAATTTTCAATAAAATTTTTTCTCTTGGCAATAATTATTTCTCCATACTGACAAAGTTTTTCGTCCCATACATCTAGGATGTTATTATCAGTATTGCCAAAATTATGCTTTAAATAACAGTTTCGTTGTTTTAAAATTTTATAATAATTTTTTAAGACACTAAAATAAAGACTATCTAATTGGCAAATCTCAATGTCTATAAAGCGTCTACGCTCTTTTGGACTTTTTTTTATAAGTCCTAAATCTTCAGGAGAAAAGAATACAACATTTAAAATTCCAAAAAGATTAGCTAATTTATTAATGGGCAATTTGTTTACTAAAACTGATTTATTTTTTTTTGATACTGAAAAATCAATAACTGAAGAAAAATATTGTTTAGTTAAAAAAAGATTAACTATAGTATTATTTTCACCCCAGCGAATAATTTCTTTTTCAAAATTAGTACGATGTGATCTTGCAGTTGCACATAAATAAATAGCTTCAAGTATATTTGTTTTTCCTTGAGCATTATCTCCAAAGAATATATTTATACCTTTGCTTAAAGTTAAATTTATGTGTTCATAATTTCTAAAATTTGTGAGAGATATATTAGTAATATACATATGCTCACTAAACTATTTTTAATGTTTTTCCATCAAAAATTATTATATCACCTTTATAGATTTTCTTTCCTCGTTGAGAGCAGATTTCGTTATTAACTTTCACTAAGTTGTTTTGGATAATAGATTTAGCTATTCCTCCACTATCTACTAGCCCAGCAAATTTTAATAAAGAGTCTAATTTTATATATTCCGTTGTAATTGATATTTGTTTCATAATTCCTCCTGGATTAATCATGAGCTCTAATTGGCAATATCAAATATTTATATTGTTCACCAGTTGTTGATTTAATAATTGCTGGAGCAGTTTTAGACAAAAAGTTTATATATATTTTCTCATCATCAATATTTTTAAGAGCATCAATCAGATATTTAGGGTTAAAAGCAATTTTTATTGGTATTCCAGTTAATTCAACATCTACTTCCTCAATAGAATTACCAATTTCAGTATTAGAAGTAATTGTAAATTTATTTTCACTAATACTGAATTTAACAGGGTTTTTATAACTTTCTTTTGACATCAGTGCCGCTCTTTCAATACCCATTAGCAATTCTATTCGTTTAACTAAGATTTTAGTTTCAACGTCATTTGAAAATATATCTTTGTATTTTAAAAACTCTCCTTCTAGCAATCTTGAGATCACTACTGTATGAACAAGATCAAACAAGACATGGTTATCACTAAAACAAATGTTTATTTCTAAATTGTTATCATTTGGATTTTGTAAAATTTTAGCCACTTCTATCAAAGTTTTTGCAGGTATAACTTTTTCAAGTTTCAAATTTTTATTATTAATAACTAAGGTTCTAAACGCAATTCTGAAACCATCTACTGCTACTACGTTTAGATTACCGTTTTCTAGCTCAAATTTTTCACCTGTCATCACAGGTCTACTTTCATCTTGGGCAACAGAGAAAATAGTTTGTTTAATCATGTCTTTGAGATCATGTTGCATAATGGTGAAACTTTGTTCTAGGGGAACAATGGGTAAATCTGGAAATTGTCTATAGTCAAGAGCCTGTAGAGTAAATTTGGATTTTTCGTTTACGATTGTGACTTGACTTTCATTTATTGATGTGATGGCTATTTCACCTGGTGGCATTTTTCTTATTATCTCATAAAATAATTTTGCGTCAAGAGTAATTGTGCCATTTTCTATAATTAAGCCTTCAATTTCTTTTTTTATTCCAAGTTCTAAATTATTACCTATCAAGGTTATTATATCATTATTTGCGTTTAATAAAATACATTCTAATACAGGATTGGTACTTTTGCTAGGGGTAGCTTTAATCACAATATTAATAGCTTGTGATAAAATATTTTGATTACACGAAATTTTCATATTTCAAAATTCCTTTCAATTTGTTATTTTTTATTTTATTAATGATTGTAGCGTTTATTGTTTATAGTAACTATAATTATGCTTTATTTATAAAATGATTTATGCAAAGTATGCACATTATTTTATAAAAACATTCAGTTAAATCTAAAATTTGTCTATTCTCATGTACGCATGCATGTGCACATACGCATGTATGCACGTATACATGTGATCGCGCATGTGCGCTAAAAATAATAATAATAAAGTTAGTAGTAGTAGTAGGCAAAGCAAAAATCTGTGGATAACTATGTCTAGCCATTGAAAAATATAGTGATCTGCCTGTGGATAACCTGTGGATAACCCTGTGGATAAATTGTGGATAACTCCGAGTTATCCACAGCTCCCTATTTTTGAGATAGATTAAAATAAAAACCTGTGGATAAATTGTGGATAACTTTTTTTTAGAGCTAAATATACCAAAAAAGATACAATTTTTCAAGAAAAATAATTTGTTTTTAAAGCATTTTAACGTATAAATAATAAAATTAATTTTATTTAGCGGTATTTTTTAACAAAAAATTATAGGCCCTATGAGCTTTAAAAATGTGAATTTAAGGCCTACTTTGAAATTGTTAAATCAAGTTTTTTTGAAGTAAATCAAAAATTTTTGATTTGGACAGAATGGCAAAATCTGTGGATAACTATGTCTAGCCATTGAAAAATATAATAATTTGCCTGTGGATAACTGCAATAATCTGTGGATAACCCTGTGGATAACTCTGTGGATAAGTCAAAAATGAACCACAAACACCCTACTTTATCCACATATTAATTCAAAACCTGTGGATAACTTTTTTAATGCCTGTGGATAACTTCTTTAACTATTGTTAATTCTAGCTTTGCAATGGTTTTTGCAAGAACTGGATCTTCATTTAGCTCTTTTAGTATTTTGTCACAACCATGAATTATAGTGGTGTGATCTCGACCTCCAAATTGCTCTCCGATTTTTGGAAGTGATAATTTAGTTAACTTTCTGCATAAATACATAGCAATCTGTCTAGGATGAGCTATAGCTTTTGTACGTTTTGTTGACAAAAGGTCTATAAGAGTGATATTGTAATATGCAGAAATTATTTTTTGAATATACGAAGGAGTAATTGTATTGGAGGGCTCTTTTTCAATAATCCCTTTTAAAGCTTCTTTTGCTAATTCTAAATTTATTTTTTTATGAGAAAGTGAAGCAAAAGCAGTTACTCTATTTAGTGCACCTTCTAGTTCTCTTATGTTGGACACTATAGTTTGAGCGATAAATTGTAGTACTTCTAAATCAATTTGCAAATTTTCTAAATCAATTTTTTTTCTTAATATTGCTATTCTTGTTTCAAGATCTGGAGGTTGTATATCTGCTATTAGGCCCCATTCGAATCTTGAACAAAGTCGAGCTTCAAGTGAACCTATCTCTTTTGGTGGCCTATCGCTTGATATAATTATTTGTTTATTTGCCTCATAGAGTGTATTAAAAGTGTGAAAAAATTCTTCTTGAGTACGTTCTTTACCAGCTATGAACTGAATATCATCTATAAGCAAAATATCAATATTTCGATATTTTTGTCTAAAAGCGTTACTTTTATCATCACGTATAGAATTTATTAATTCATTAGTAAATTTTTCTGTAGTAGTGTATAAAATTTTTATTTTTGAATTTTCTTTTAAAGCATAGTGTGCAATTGATTGCATAAGATGCGTTTTGCCAAGTCCAACTCCGCCATATAAAAATAAAGGATTATAAGATTTTGCAGGCGATTTAGCTACTGCCAATGCTGCTGCATGTGCCATCCGATTACTGTTTCCTACTACAAACGAATCAAAAATATATCTAGGATTTAGATTAGATGGAGAGTTTAAAGGATCTTGTATTTGAGCATCTTGTTCTGCTATAATAAATTTTAAATCATATTGTTTTCCTAAAACATTAAAAGTAATATTTTTAATAAGGTCAAAATATCTTGTGCTCAGAATACTTTTAGACAGCTCATCTTTTACACTTAGTGTTAATACATCGTCACTTAGATTAAATACACTGGTTTGTTTAAACCAAGTATTAAAGCTTACCGACGATATCTCTAATCCAATTAATTTTAGTATTTCCTCCCATTTTTCAGTCATTTTAGTTATACCTCCTTTCAAATTAAGGTGTTATAAATTAAGGTGTCATAAAACTCAATAAAGGCTACATAAAGTATTGCCCATATAGGGGTAAGTTAAACTAAATTATATATAGGCTATAAGGTTGTAATATCAACGACTTAACAAAATATGTCGAAGCTTTATATTTTTTGTAAAATTTTTTTAAAATTATTTATATTTTTTGAAAGAATATACTTGACTTATTAATTTGGATTGCTTATACTCAATAAGTGTATATTTATTTTTTGCATATTGATTGAGTTTTGAAAGGAGGAACAGGCAGATTTTTTTAGAACAAAAATCTAAAAGATAATTGCCTTAAATTTTTATATGAAAATGACATTTCAACCTAAAAAACGTCAACGTAGTAGAGAACATGGTTTTAGAAAAAGAATGAGAACTACGTCAGGACGCGCTGTGCTCTCAAGAAGAAGAGCTAAAGGTAGGAAAAAATTATCAGCGTAAAAATAAGACTGCCTAAAGCGGTCTTATTTTATATATTGTCTTAGTAGGAGTAAAATGAAGACTACAAAATTAAAAAAAAATATAGATTTTAAATATGTATATTCAAAAGGCAAATCGTATGCTAATCAAGAATTTGTATTATATAAACTTAAAAATAATTTAGGGGTTAATAGACTAGGAATTTCAGTTAGCAAAAAAGTAGGCAATAGTGTAAAAAGAAGTCGAGTTACTAGACTTATACGAGAAAATTTTAGGCTACATGAAGAAAGTTTAATATTGACTGGATTTGATATTGTAATTATTGCAAGAGAAGCCTCAAATAATAAAAATTTTTATGAAATTAAAAATTCTTTATTTAAACTTTTGAAAAGGCAGGGCTTTATATGAAAAAAATTGCTTTGTTTTTAATTAGATTTTATCAAAAATATATTTCACCACAACTAGGACCTAGATGTAGATTTTATCCCACTTGTTCTAGTTATACTTATGAGGCAATATTAAAACACGGGTTTTTTAAAGGGGGATTGCTAGGAGCTTTTAGAATTTTAAGATGTAACCCGTTTTGTAGGGGAGGATTTGACCCTGTACCAGAAATAAAAGAGAAAAATCAGAAATAGGAGGAAACCATGGATTTTATAAGTAATTTTTTCGGGGTAATTTTTAACATAATTTTTAATTTTGTTGATGTGCTAACACCAGTTGGTACTCTTGGTATTTCTATTATTTTATTCACCTTGGTTATTAGACTTTTACTTACACCTCTTCAAATTAAGCAACAAAGAACTACTAGAGGTATGAGCAAAATTCAACCAGAATTACAAAAGATTCAGCAAAAATATGCTGGACGGAAAGATCAACAATCTCAAATGGCTCAGTCTCAAGAGATGCAAGCGTTGTATAAAAAATACAATATTAATCCTTTTGCTGGATGTTTGCCACTTTTGATTCAATTGCCATTATTATGGGCAGTATATGCAGTTTTTAGAGCACCTAGTAAATATATCACTAAATTACATGACATATATCAAGAAATAGCTCTCAAAATAGAAACTATACTTCCTAATTCAGCTGATAGCATTGCACAAATTCTTAAAGAAATGCCATTAAATGCTACAGCTAAAGCAGAAATTGATAAACTTGAAGGAGCTGCTACATTATTTGATACAATATCTAATTTTACAACTAAACATTGGGAAATTTTTCTAAATAAAATACCAGAAGTTGCTGATGAAATTAGTATGTTACTACAGCAAACTGTCGATTATGAATATTTTATTTTTAGTTTAGTTGATACTCCAAGCCAAATAGTTGCAACTGGAAATTATTTTGCATTTCTTATTCCTATTTGTGCAGGAGCATCTACATTTATTTTTTCAAAGATTTCTATGGCTCAGTCACAGCCTACAACAGTTAATAAAGATCCAAATGCTCCACCTAGTCAAACAGAGAGCATGATGAAAACCATGAATATTATTATGCCTATTATGATGGGGTCATTTTCTTATACTATGCCATATGGTCTATCATTATATTGGATTGCAGGTAATCTAATTATGATGTGTCAACAAGTTTTTGTTGCAAAAATAGTAAAAAAAGAAGAGGCTATTTTAGATGCACAATTAAAAGCTGAAAGAGAAGCAGCTTTAGCACAACAAAAAAAGAAAAAGAAGAAAAAATCGCCACAACCACAAAATGGTCAAAATAAATCACAACAGGGAGAAGGACAAAATCAATTAAAAGAGCAATCTGCTCAATTACAAATAGAAGACTCTACTAAAGAAAATCAAAGTGAAATAAAGCAACAAAATAAAAAGCCAGCACAGAAAAAAACACAACAAGCAGGCAATAAAGCAAAACAAGAAAGGAAACAGCCAGGTAAGAAATAGTATTATAAGGAGCAACAAACATATGTTTTTTGATACAATAGCTGCAATCTCAACCCCTATTGGAACGGGGGGGATTGGAGTTATAAGAGTTAGTGGTAACAATGCAATTAGTATTGTTAATAAGATTTTTAATAAAAATTTAGAAAATAAGAAAAGTCACACAATTCATTATGGACATATACTTGATGGTGTTGAAATCATAGATGAAGTTTTAGTTATGTTGATGAGGGCACCCAAAACCTTTACTCGTGAAGATGTAGTAGAAGTTAATTGTCATGGTGGAGAAGTTGTTTTAAATAAAGTATTGCAATTACTTTTGGTAAATGGAGCAAGACTTGCAGATGCAGGAGAGTTTACCAAAAGAGCATTTTTAAATGGGCGAATAGACTTAGCTCAAGTGGAAGCTATTATGGATATAATTTCTGCTAAAACAAGTCTAAGTTTGAAACAAGCTACCAATCAACTTATGGGGAGCTTATCTAAAAATATAAAAAAATGCCAGAATATATTATTGGGAATTATTTCTAAAATAGAAGTATCTATTGATTATCCAGAATATGATGAAGCTGAACAAATTTTAGGAGGTTTTACTGAAGAAATAAGTAACTTATTAAAAAAATTAAAAACTATTTTGCAGACTGCAGATACGGGTAAAATTATAAGGGAAGGAGCAGTAGTATCAATTGTAGGAAGACCTAATGCTGGAAAATCGTCGTTATTGAATGCTCTATTAGAAGAAGATAAAGCTATTGTAACAGATGTTGCGGGCACAACACGAGATATAGTTTCAGAACATTTTAGTATAGAGGGAGTTCCATTTATATTACAAGATACAGCAGGTATACGAAATACTACTGATATTGTTGAAAAGATTGGAGTTGAAAGAGCAAAGCAAGCAGTAGAAAATTCAGATCTTGTAATTATGGTTTTTGATGCAAATGAAGAAATATCGGTTGAAGAAAAAGAAATTATTAAGCTCATCGAAAATAAAAATAAAATATTTGTTATAAATAAAATTGATTGTTGCAACGAAAATAAATATGCTTTTTTAGATGATAAAGTGGAAATTTCTGCTGAAACTGGATATGGAATTGATAGTTTAAAATATAAAATGAAAGGTAGTGTTATAACAAAAAATCAAATAGCAAGAGATGCTCCTATTATTTCAAATATTAGACAAAAAACTGCTCTAATATTAGCAATAGAAGCTTTAGAGCGAGTTGAAAATGCTATAAAAAATGGATTTTCAGTAGATTTTCTAGCTATTGATTTACAAGATGCGTATGCTCATTTAGGAATGATTATTGGAGAGGAAGTTAAAGAAGAAATTATTAATGGGTTGTTTGAAAGGTTTTGTCTTGGGAAATAATCTATTTATAAATTTGAGAAAGAAGAGGAAAAAATGGATTATATCGCAGATAGTGTAGATGCAATTGTAATTGGTGGAGGACATGCAGGGTGTGAAGCTGCTCTTAGTCTAGCCAGACTTAATAAAAAAATTATTATGTTTTGTTTAAATATTGAGGCTATTGCAAAAATGCCTTGTAACCCGAATATTGGAGGAACTTCTAAAGGACATTTAGTTAAAGAAATTGATGCTCTTGGTGGTGAGATGGGTAAAAATATAGATAAAACATACATCCAATCTAAAATGCTCAATACGTCTAAAGGACCGGCGGTGCATTCACTTAGAGCTCAAGCTGATAAAGTTGAGTATCACAAAGAAATGATTAAAGTTTTGGAAAGTGAGCCTAATATTCTTATTAAGCAACAAGAAGTATCAGATATTTTAATTGAAGATGCAAAAATTATAGGGGTTAAAACTGTTACAGGAGCAATATATTATGCAAAAGCAGTTGTAGTTTGCACTGGAACGTATTTGAAATCTAAAATATTTATTGGAGAATTTTCAGAACATTCAGGTCCAGATGGTTTAAAAAGCTCAACTTTTCTTTCAAAATCTTTGCTAAATAGTGGAATTGCTCTTAGACGATTTAAAACTGGAACACCAGCTAGAATTGATAAAAGAAGTGTAAATTTTGCTGAGATGGAAGAACAATTAGGAGATAATAAAGTTATACCATTTTCATTTATGAATACAGCAAATGATATACAAAAAGAGCAAATAAAATGTTTTTTAACTTACACAAATGAGAAAACTCATCAAATTATTAGAGATAATCTTGACCGTTCTCCGTTATATGGTGGCAAAATAGAGGGAGTGGGCCCTAGATATTGTCCATCAATAGAAGATAAGGTTGTACGTTTTTCAGATAAACCACGGCATCAGGTGTTTATTGAACCAGAAGGAATAGATACTAATGAGCTATATGTGCAAGGTATGAGCTCATCTTTGCCAGAAGAAGTTCAAATAAAAATGCTTCGATCTATTAAGGGGTTGGAAAATGCAGAGGTAATACGTGGTGGATATGCTATTGAGTATGATTCTATAAATCCAACTTCGTTATCTTATTCTTTAGAAAATAAAGAAATTTCATCATTATTTTTTGCAGGACAAATAAATGGTAGTTCGGGATATGAAGAAGCTGCAGCACAGGGGCTGATTGCAGGAATTAATGCAGCTCTAAAAATAGATAATAAAGAACCATTAATAATAGATAGATCAGAAGGCTATATAGGAGTCTTAATAGACGATTTGGTAATAAAAGGAACTAATGAACCATATAGAATGTTAACTTCTAGGGCAGAATATAGGCTTTTGCTCAGACAAGATAATGCAGATTTTAGATTAACAGAGAAAGGGTATAAAATAGGATTAGTTAAAGAAGAGAGATATAAGCAATTTTTAGATAAAAAAGAGGCTATAGAAAATGAATTATCACGTCTAAAAACTATCTTTGTAGGTACTAGTGAGCAAGTGCAAAATATTTTATTGAAAAAAGGGAGTGCTCCTTTAATCAGTGGTATTTCTTTGTATGAGCTATTAAAACGACCTGAGCTTAATTACAATGATTTTAATGATGTTAATGTAGATAGACCTCTTTCTTTAACAGATGAAATAATAGACCAAATTGAAATAACGCTTAAATATGAGGGCTATATTAAAAGACAATTAATACAAGTTGATCAGTTTAAGAAATTAGAGAAGAAGCTCATACCAGAAAGTTTGGATTATAATAATATTAAGAGCTTAAGAATTGAGGCTAGACAAAAACTTATAGAGATTAAACCAAAATCAATAGGAACTGCAAGTAGAATTTCAGGAGTATCTCCAGCAGATATAAGTGTTTTACTAGTCTACCTAGAGCAATCAAAAAGACTTGAGAGGATAAATAATGGATAAATTGCTCAAAGATGGTGCAAAACAACTTGGTATTAACTTAACAGATTTACAAATAGAGCAATTGCTAGAATATAAGAATTTGCTCTTAGAATGGAATAAAAAACTTAATTTAACTGCTATTACAAAAGAAGAGGAGATAATTACTAAACATTTTTTAGATTCTCTGTCTGTGGGTTATGCAATTAATCTTGACCAATATAAAAATCTTATAGATGTAGGTACAGGAGCAGGATTTCCAGGACTTGTTCTAAAAATTGTGTATGCTCATCTTAATATTACTCTTGTTGATTCTCTAAACAAGCGAATACTATTCTTAGATACAATTATAGAAAAACTAGGATTAAAAAATATTATAACTATTCATGGGCGTGCTGAAGACTTAGCTCAAAAGAGCGAATATAGGGAAAAATTTGATATATGCTGTCCAAGAGCAGTTTCTAATTTGTCCACTTTAAGTGAATATTGTTTGCCTTTTGTGCATAATAATGGCTATTTCATTGCATTAAAAGGGCAAAAATTAGATGATGAATTAAAAACAGCTACTAATGCAATAAAAATTTTGGGTGGAGAAGTTGAAAATATAGTAGACATCCCTATTCCGTTTACAGACATAGTTCATAAAATAGCTGTAATAAAGAAAATTAAAACTACTAATAAAAAATATCCTAGAAAAGCAGGCGAACCATCTAAAGCTCCTTTATAATAACTTAAAGAGCTTTAGCTCTAAAAATTTATAAAATAAAGGAAGCAAGAAATGGAAAATTATAAAGTAAAATTAGCAAAAGAATTAGCTAATATAATAACAGATATCACTGAAGAGGAAATAGAAGAACTTATAGAAGTGCCAACAAATAAGGAAATGGGAGATTTTGCTTTTCCTTGCTTTAGATTTGCAAAGATATTAAAAAAAGCTCCACCTTTAATAGCTAGTGAACTAAAAGAAAAAATTAAAAAGCCAGATTTTATAGAAAAAATTGAAAATGTAAATGCGTATATAAATTTTTATTTAGATAAAACTACACTAGCAAAAGATATATTAGATATAGTGTTAGCACAAAAAGAGCATTATGGGCTTGCTCAGACACATGACAAAGGAAATATAACTATAGATTATTCATCTCCTAATATTGCAAAACCATTTCATGTAGGACATCTTCGCTCTACTGTAATAGGAAATAGCTTATATAGGATTTTTGAAGCTATTGGATACAATTGTATTGGTATAAACCATTTAGGTGATTGGGGCACTCAATTTGGTAAATTAATTGTGGCATATAAGAAATATTCTACAAAAGAAGCAGTAGAGCAAAAGGGCATACAAGAGCTACTGCGAATTTATGTTAAGTTTCATGATGAGGCGAAAAATGACCCTGCTCTTGAAGATCTGGCAAGAGAAAATTTTAAAAAAATGGAGCAAGGAGACGAAGAAGCTCTTGCTCTTTGGAAATGGTTTAAAGATATAAGTTTAAAAGAGTTTGAAAGAGTTTATAAAATACTTGATATAAGTTTTGATAGCTTTAATGGAGAAGCTTTCTATAATGATAAAATGGATAAAGTAATTCAAGAGCTAGATAATAAAAATCTGACTACGATAAGTGAAGGTGCAAAAATTGTAGAATTAGAAAATATGTCACCATGTCTAATTACTAAAAAAGATGGTTCTACTTTATATGCTACAAGAGATATAACTGCTGCATTATATAGGAAAAACACGTATGATTTTAAAAAGAATATATATGTAACAGCTTTAGCTCAAAATTTGCACTTTGCACAACTATTTACAGTAATCGAAAAAATGGGCTATTCTTGGGCAAAAGATTTAGTTCATGTACCATTTGGAATGGTAAGTATGGAAACAGGTTCGATTTCTACTAGGTCTGGAAATGTACTGCTACTTGAAGATATTTTAAATGAAGCTATAAATAAAACTAAAGAAATTATAGAAGAGAAAAATCCTACTCTTGAAAATAAAGAGCAAGTTGCTCAAGAAGTAGGTATAGGAGCTATTATTTTTGATGATATGTATAACTCTATTATTAAAGATATCCAATTTTCATGGGAGAAAGTGTTGAATTTTGATGGTGAAACAGGTCCTTATGTTCAATACACTTATGCTCGAGCAAATAGTGTTCTTAGAAAAAGTGGCATAAATATTGATGATATAAAAGATATAGATATAAATTTAATTATAGATGAGCAAAGTATAAATCTCATTAAACAAATTGGTCTTTTTAGTGAGACAATTAATGAAGCGGCTGAAAAATATGAACCTTCAATAATTGCAAGATATGCTGTAAATATAGCAAAATGTTTTAATAAATTTTATCATGATAATTCTATTTTAGTTGATGACAATGAGCTAAAAAAAGCCAGATTAGCTCTTGTAATTAGTACTATGTATACAATCAAGAATGCTCTATGGTTACTTGGTATTAAGTCGCCTAAACAAATGTAATTAATACAAAAAAATTATAGAAAGAGAGGATACAAGGATACCTCCTTGTTAATGAAAATATGAATATAGGAATTTTAGGAGCAGGTAATATTGCCAATAAAATGGCTAAAACTATATTAGAAGTTGATGAAGCAGTTGCATACGCTGTTGCATCAAGAGATATAAATAAAGCATTGGCATTTAAAGAAAAATATGGATTTGAAAAAGCATATGATTCTTATGAAGAAATGTTAGCAGATGAAAATGTTGAGCTAGTATATATTGCTACTACGCATAATTTTCATTATGAGCAAGCTAAAATGTGTTTGCTCGCTGGTAAGCATGTATTATGTGAAAAATCTTTTACAATTACTGCATCCGAAGCAAGAGAACTATGCAAAATATCTCAGGAAAAGAATTTACTGCTTGCTGAAGCTATGTGGACTAGATATTTGCCAATTTGCACTACATTAAAAGAAGTAATCAAAAATGGAGAAATAGGGGAAGTATCTTCTATGTTTTCTAATTTTGGGTTTAATGCAAACGGCAAGGGGAGATTATGGGATCCAGCTCTTGGGGGCGGAACAATGCTAGATTTGGGCGTTTATGTAATTAATACTGCTCGAATTGTATTTGATGAGGATATTAAAAAAATAGTTTCTGTAGCTGAAGTAAATGAAGAAGGTATAGACTATATTGATAATATGATAATACAATTTGAAGGACATAAATCTGCTATGTTACATTCAAGTCAAGTAGCTATAATGAGCTCAAAAGTTGAAATTTATGGCTCTGAAGGTTATATTGAAATGGGATCATTACCAAATCCTAGTAGTATCAAAGTATTTCTTAAACAAAAAGGGTTAGTTAAAACTTATGAAAGACCCGAGCAAATAACAGGATTTGAATATGAATTAATTGCTTGTATAAATGCTATTAAAGCGGGCAAATTTGAAGTGGAAGAGATGCCACATAAAGAAATGATATATATAATGGAATTAATGGAAAATTTAATCAATGAGTGGCGAGAAACTGCAAGTAGTACTGTAGAAATTGATGTTTAAAAAAATAGGACACGGTTTATTGCTCCGTGTCCTAACCAAATTAAAATTCTGCAGAACCTGTAGTTCTAGGGTAAGGTATTACATCTCTAATATTTGTCATTCCAGTAAGATACATTACAAGTCTTTCAAAACCAAGTCCAAAACCTGCATGTCTTGTACCACCAAATTTTCTAAGATTTAAATACCAATAATAGTCTTCTTCATTTAGATGACATTCTGACATTCTAGCTTTTAAAACATCAAGCCTTTCTTCTCTTTGACTTCCTCCAATTAGCTCACCAATTCCAGGAACCAGTAAATCAAGAGCAGCTACTGTTTTATTATCATCATTTAAACGCATATAAAAGGCTTTTATTTCTTTTGGATAATTAATTACAAATACAGGCTTTTTGAAGTATTCTTCTGTTAAATATCTTTCATGCTCTGTTTGTAGGTCAACTCCCCAACTGACTTCATATTCAAATTTTTTGCCAGATTTTTGTAAAACATCAATTGCATCTGTATAAGTGATTTTTCCAAAATCTGAATTTAAGATATTTATAAGTCTATCTTTAATGCCTTTATCTACAAATTGATTAAAAAAGTTTACTTCTTCAGGAGCATTATCTAAAATATATGAAATAATAAACTTTAACATATCTTCTGCAAGTTTCATATCATCTTCAATATCAGCAAATGCAATTTCTGGTTCAATCATCCAAAATTCTGCTGCATGTCTAGGTGTATTAGAATTTTCTGCTCTAAATGTTGGTCCAAAAGTATATACATCTCTAAAAGCTAAAGCAAATGTTTCTGCACTAAGCTGACCACTTACAGTTAAAGATGCCATTTTTCCAAAGAAGTCTTCACTAAAATCAACTTCACCATCTTTAAGTTTAGGCTCTTTTGCAGGTAAAGTGGTAACACGGAACATTTCGCCTGCTCCTTCACAATCACTAGCAGTAATAATTGGTGTGTGTACGTAGACAAAATTTCTTTCTTGGAAAAATTTATGGATTGCATATGCTGTTAAAGAGCGTACTCTAAAAACTGCTGAGAATGTGTTAGTTCTAGGTCTAAGATATGCTATTTCTCTTAAAAATTCAAATGAATGACGTTTCTTTTGTAATGGATAATCAGGAGGGCATTCTCCTTCAATAGTAATTGATTTTGCTTTGATTTCAAAAGGCTGTTTTTGATTTGGTGTAAGAATAACAGTTCCAGATACAATGATAGATGCACCAACTCCAAGTTTTGCAATTTCTTTAAAATTATCCATTGTATCTTCAAAAACAACTTGTACACCTTTAAAAAATGTTCCATCATTCAAATCTATAAATCCAAATGTTTTTGAATCTCGCACTGAGCGAATCCAGCCAGCAATTTCAACTTCTTTAAAAATTGAGATATCAGTATATAACTGTTTAATTGAAATAATATTCATTAATAAAAAGCTCCTTTTTTATATTGATTTTTCTTATTTATATCATTCTAATGTCCGAAATTCAAGGACTTAGATGACTAATTTTTAACTTGCTCTACTAAAATATAATATTTTAAGACATATTTTTATAAATTTAGTAGTTTATTGTATTTAATTTATAAAAAGGAGCTAAACAGTAGTAATTTTATATATGGTATTATTAATGAAAAATATTAATATTTCATTGACACTATTTAAATTAACTGATATAATTTGCATGGAAAAAATATCCACTTATGGATTAATTAGAAAGGAAAATTGATATGAATAAAAGATTTAAATTTTTAGTATTTAGCGCTTTATTTAGTTTTGCAATGAGTACATATGTGGTACAAGCTAATGATCTTGATGCTGAGCAACCACAAACTTTTAAAACTGAATGGGTAGCTCCACCTGGAATTGAAGGTGGTAGTATTCAAATTGAATGGGAAACAGGAACTATAATTGATGCTGATAATATAAAGATTGCAAATATTCCAGCACAGATTAATGGTATACAAATAAAAGCTATTGGCGAAGAGGCATTTGCTAATTGTGATGATTTGATACAATTAACCCTTCCTAATACTATAACTTTTATCGATGACTATGCATTCTTTGAATGTAGTAAGTTAACTAGTGTAAATATACCTAGTAGTGTTCTTTCTATTGGTAACGGAGCTTTTCAAAATAGTGATATGTTAACTAATGTAGATATACCTAATAGTGTTATTTCTATTGGAGAGGAGGCTTTTTTTAGTTGTGATAACTTAGCAACAGTTAACATATTTGAGGGAGTTCAATTTATTGGAACATCGGCATTTGCAGAGTGTGATTCTTTAAAAAATGTAACTCTATCCGAAGGTCTTCAAACTATAGGTGATTATGCTTTCTACAAGTGTGATAGCCTAACAGAAATAAATATACCTAGTACAGTTACTTCTATAGGTGATAAAGCATTTTCTGAGATTGATAATATGACAAAAGTAATTTTATCAAGTAGTAATATTTCTTTTGGAGATCGTACATTTCGTTGGAGCGATGTAAATACTTTAATTATATCAGATGGAGTTACAGCAGTTGATACAGGTCCATTTTATAATGTAACTACAATAACTATACCAAAAACCATAACTTCTATTAAGCTTGAGAATTTATCAAACTTAGAAACAGTATATTTTGGTGGTAATATAAATGATTGGAATAAAATTCGTAATAATCTTGAAACTTCAGTACCTAAACAAGTTAAAGTTATATTTGATAGTGTAGTTCCACCAATAGCATCAGGTTTAACAGAAAATTTGGATTAAAGCGAAAGGAATTGAAGTAGGGAAAACAATGTTATGGGAGCGATATTGAAAATTCCCAAGCCTAAAAGGTTGGGAATTCTAAAGTAAATTTTAACTTGTGGTGCTTGTACTTTCTAAAAATTTAATTATTCCAAATCCTATAGCTTGAGCCATTTTAGTTTGGTATTCATCACTAAGTAATTTTTTTTCTTCTTCTTTATTGGTTAAAAATCCACATTCAACAATAATTCCAGGTATCTTACTAGTTTTTAATAAATAATATTCTTGAGATGCTTTTATTGGTCTACTATTATCTGGATCAGCATGTTCTTTAATACTATCTTTTACAAAACTAGCAAGCATTTTACCTGGACTTTGGTCATTATAATAAAATACTTGAGCTCCTTTAACTTTTTCTTGAGCAAAAGCGTTTTGATGAATACTAACTAGAGCAGCAGCTGGAAATTCATTTATTATTTTACTTCTCGCATGCATATCTTCTTTTTTATGAAATTTATCAGGATAACTATCAAGATCTTTATCCTCTAATCGTGTTAGGACTGTATTATATTTGTGCTCTTCTAAAAAAGTTTTTAGTTTAAGAGCAATTTTTAGATTAATATCTTTCTCATAATTTTTACTTGTTCCAACTTTCCCAGGGTCATAGCCTCCATGCCCTGGGTCAATTACAATTGTTTCTTTTTGTTCTAATAGCTCACTTGCATTGTCAAATGCTTCTAAATCTATTTCATTTAAGACAGGAGTACTTTCCATACTAAAAAAATCTACAGCAGTTGAATCAGTGTCTACTAATTGATTTAAACTTTGAGGAGCATTTTGTGTAATAGGAGTAAATTTATAGTATCCACATGCTGCAACTAAAAAAACTAAACAAAAAGTAAAAAATGTTGTTTTTGTAAAATTCAAATTCTCACCTCATTTTAATTATAAGAGCTAATTGCTCATCTTAGATAATTCTTCCCAAATATCACCAGTTTCAAGGCCAAGTTTCCAAGCGGCATATCCTGCTAAATCGTATTCTTCAATAAGTTTAACACGTTTATTAATAGCTTCTTTGTCTTCTAACCACATTTTATATGTCTTGTTATTTTGTACAAATTCAGCATAATTAAGACCAGTTAGGTCATCGTAAATAAGATTTACATCAGCTGCATTTATTCTATTATTTGCTTCATACATACTTATAGCACGTGTTTCAAGAGTACCATCACTTGTTTGTGCCCAAATTCTATTAAAAAATGGTATTCCTAAAACAAGTTTATAATTAGGGACTTCTTCTAAATTTAAAATTAAACCTTCTTCAACCCATCCAAGAGAAGCAACAGGACCGGGTTTTGGAGAACCTGACCAATGCTCGTCATAAGCCATAACGATAAAATAATCTACTACTTGTGAAATTTTATCTCTCATATAGAATTTTGACCAATCTGATGGAATATATACATCTACTGATACACAAAGTCCAAGTTCTCCTAGTTGAGGATAAAGTTCACGCATAAATTGAACCCATTCACGACTAATATTTTGTGTAACATTCTCTATATCTATATTTATGCCATCAAAATTATATTCCTTAGCATATTCAATAAGTTGATCAATTACATGTTGTCGCTTGGTTGTGCTAGTTAAAATTTCTTGTGTAAATTGAGGCTCTGAAAAATTATTACTAAGTAGAGGCCAAATGAGAAGTCCTCTACTTCTAGCTTGTTGCATATACCTTGCAGAAGCTCTGCTTATTAGATCTCCATCATCATTTGCAAATTCAAACCAAGTAGGTGAAATTACATTAATATCATCAAGATTATCGTATCTGGAATTAGTAAACTCATGAACTGGTTCTACTGCCATTTGATCCCAGACAAGACGAACTTTTTCATTTAATGGTTTTTTAAGTTCATAAGGAGTATAAATTATTTTAGGAACAACTACACTAGCTCCTATTTCTTCCACATATTTTTTAGGAATATATCCTATCATTCCATTTTCATTTCTAACCCTATAATAATCTAATACTGTACCATATATTTCTACTATACTCCCATAAGGCATATCATCTATAATATCCCTTTTTTTATCAGCATGAGTTCTAATAACAGCCCCTGTTCGTTTTGTAATTTTTCCTAATAATTTTTCTTCTGCTAAATTTCTAGCAATAATCAGACGGTTGTCTGCTCCTTGCTCAAATATAATAGGAAATCTATCCTCTAAAAAAGTATCTAATATATAACAAACACCATTTTTTTCAAATAAGAAGTCTTTAGTAGTTTCTCCAACATCAAACCTTTTTACACTATTAAGAGTAGTAATTGTTAAAATATTTTCATTACTGTCATAAAAAATGGTGTCATCTACATATTTCTCTGCAAAATCACTTGAAATAAAAATGTTATCGTCAATTAAAATAGCAGGTTCATATAAATCTACTCTTATATCTTCAAATGTCATATTTATATATTCTGATGAGAATTCACTAAAATAAGAAATTGGGTCAATTGTTGTAGTTGCGGGGCGTACTCGTAAGTAACAATAGATACCCACAACGAAAACAATGATTCCACCTATGCCTAAAAGAAATTTTTTAAAAAAAGATGTTTTTTTAGGCGCAGGTTTTTGAACCTCAGATTTTTCAATCATTCTATCCTCCTAAAATAAGTAAAAATTATGTTGTAGTAGCTCTTTTTCTAGCAAATTTTCGCAGTTCAAACCATACAGGACTAGCAATAAAAATAGAAGAATATGTTCCTGATAGTACTCCTATTACAAGAGGAAAAGCAAACTCTTTAACAGATGCGGTTCCAAATATATATAGACATGAAACCATAATCAAAGTAGTAATTGAAGTATTAATAGAGCGAGTAAGAGTTTGGCTTATACTAACATTAATAATATTTTCATCACTGCCACCAATTACTTTTTTATTTTCTCTTATTCTATCAAAAACTATTATTGTATCATTGATAGAATAACCTATTATGGTTAAAATTGCAGCAATAAATGAATTATTAATAGGAATTCTAAAAACTACATAAACAAAAAGCATAATCAAAACGTCATGAATTAGAGCAATAACTGCAGCTGCTCCAAATTTAAAATCATTAAAACGTATCCAAATATATATAAGCATTAAAAATGAACCAAGAATAATTGCATACATAGCATTTGCTTGAATTTCTTTGCTAATAGTTGGAGAATAAGAATCTTCTAATAAAATAATATTTTCTGTCAAATCAAACTTGTGTTTTACTTGGTCTACAAATTCAGTTCTTAGTTTAGCATTAGTAGTTTTTGTGGTTATAAGAACTTGATGTGTATTAGGAACTAGCTGAATAACAGCAGAATCATCACCTAAATACTCTATTACAAGCGGTAAAATATCATCTGGTACACTAAATTCTTTTTTTATATCCAATTGAAGAATTGAACCACCGCTAAACTCGATGTCATAATTTAATATTCCTTTACCACGTACATAATTTATTCCCATCATAGTAAAACATATGAGAATTAGAATTAATGAAATAGCAAAAAATATTTTTTTTGAGCGTATATAGTTCATTATTTTGCACCTCCATAAAGTACTGGATTTTGTAGGCCTGCGGCAACAAATGATCTAAGTAATATTCTTGTTACAACAAGTGCAGTAAACATTGAAAGGACAATACCAATGCCAAGTGTGGTTGCAAAACTTTTGATTATTCCTGAACCTAAAATATATAGCACAAAAGATGCAATTAAAGTAGTTACATTTCCGTCTATTATACCACTTAAAGCTTTGTTAAAACCACTGTCAACAGCTGATCTAATGCTTTTTCCTGCTCTAATTTCTTCTTTTATTCTTGTAAATATTATAACATTTGCATCAACTGCCATACCAATGGACAAAATTATTCCAGCAATTCCTGGTAAAGTGAGAGTTGATCTTATTAAACTTAAAACTATAATAATTAATGAAACGTATAGTGTAAGAGCAATATCTGCAACAACACCGCTCATTCTATATACTACAATCATAAAAATAAGTATTACAAAAAATCCTATAGCGCCTGCTTTTAAGCTGGCATTAAATGCATCCATTCCAAGTTTTGCACCAACACCACTTGAAGATACAGGGGTTAGAGCAAATGGCAAAGATCCTGCCTCAATACGGTTTGCAAGTTGTCTTGCAGATTCTTCTGTAAAAGAGCCTGAAATAATAGATTCTCCATTTCTAATAACATCATTTACAGTTGGAGCACTTATTATTTCCCCATCTAGTTTAATTATAATTGGATTTCCAATATTGGCTTGTGTTGCCACTTTAAAAGCTTCTGTTCCTTCATCATCTAATTTTATAGAAACAGCAGGTTCATTTCCCATTCCCATATCTACTAGTTGACCAACAGCGCTTTTAATATTTTTTCCTTCGAGAACAACATTTCCCTCTATATCTTCAAAAGTTAATAGAGCTGTTGCTCCGATGCTGTTTATTGCTTCTTGAGGGTCTTCAACCCCTGGGATATTTACACGTATGCGTCTATCTCCTTCAATTGCAACTTCAGCTTCTGTATAATTCTCTTTATCAAGGCGTACTTGTATCATAGCAACTGCTGCTGCCATATCAGATGGATCTGGTGTTTCGCCCTCAGCTTCATATACAATACTAACTCCTCCTTGTAAATCAAGTCCAAGACGAATATGGCTAAAAGCAAATACTTTCTTTTCACCAACTCCAAAATATGCAACATAGACGCTTAAAATAATTAAAAATATTACGCCTAATATCTTCAAAACAGATTTCATTTGTCCACCTCTTGCTCCTATCATATTTTAATAATTCTAATTATAAGAGATAAGTCAAGGCTATTATAGTTTACTTGCAATTAAACCAATAGCATTTTCTACACGACTCTTTTGTAAATCACAACCAATTTTATATGTTCCTAAAATATTCCCATTGAAATTATATGAATTTGCTGCACAACCTCCACTGCAGAAAAATTTTGCAAAACATGTATTACATTCTTCTTTCTTATATACATTGCAATCACCAAATTCCTTACAACGAGCTGAATTTGTCACTCCTTCATATACATTACCCATCAAAAATTCTTCTATGCCCACAAATTGATGACACGGATATAAATCTCCTTCAGGTGTTACTGCAAGATATTCTGTCCCAGAACCACATCCCGAAATACGCTTATAAATACATGGACCACCTGACAAATCAATGTTAAAATGAAAGAAATTAAAAACTTCACAATCTTTTTTATATCGTCTTAACATCTCTTTTGCCAAAATCTCATATTCTCGGCATAATTTTGGTACATCAGCTTCTTGCAAAGCGTAATCTTTATCACTAGGAGCAACTACTGGTTCAACAGAAACTTCATTAAATCCTAAATCAGTCATATGCAACACATCTTTAGAAAAATCTAGATTTTCACGAGTAAAAGTGCCTCGTATATAATATTTTTTGCCATTCCTTTTTTCAACAAGCTGTCTAAATTTTGGTAAAATAATATCATAGCTCCCTTTTTGATTATTTGTTGGGCGCATTTTATCATTGATTTCTTGTCTTCCATCAAGACTTAATACTACATTATCCATATTTTCATTCAAAAAATCTATTATTTTATCATTTAGTAATATACCATTTGTGGTGAGCGTAAATCTGAAAATTTTACCTGTTTCTTTCTCACGCATTCGAGCATATTCAACTAGTTCTTTAACCATCTTAAAGTTCATAAGAGGTTCTCCACCAAAAAAGTCCACTTCTAAATTTTTGCGATGACCAGAATTTTTAATTAGAAATTCAATGGCTTGCTTGCCTATGTCTAAGCTCATAAGACCTCTTGGTCCATGATATTCTCCTTTACCCGCAAAGCAATACTTACAACATAAATTACAATCATGAGCTACATGCAAACACAGCGCCTTAACAACAGGTTTTCTATTTAAAAATGTTGGTATTAAATTGGCATATGTATCTTCGGTATATAAAGCATCTTCTTTAATAAGTTGATTTATTTCCTCTATAGCTTCTTTAATCTCATCTTGTCTATAAATATGCTTGTATTTTTCAATTATTTCTTCTTCGGTTAACTGCGTAACTTCTTCAATTATATTATAGGCTATTTCATCCAATATATGAATTGCTCCGCTGTTAACATCCATTGCAATATTTAGTTCATCAAATCTAAATTTGTGTATCATATAAAGCTCCTTTCTTCGAGCTAATTACATTATACCCTAAACTCTAACAAAAAGTCAAAGTTAAATTTTAAACTTTTTTTATACATAAACCCCTTAGGGGTAAGCTAGTCCTAATATTACAGAAAAATTAATATTTTTTTACCTTTAATTACCACTGAAATTATTGTCAGAAAAACTTGACTTTTAGGGGTAGGAGAGTATACTATTGTAGAAAAATTAATTATTTAAGGAGATAGTGACATATGAAAAAGAAATTTAATAATTTCATTATAGCTTCAATGCTATTACAACAAATATCTGTGCCTATACAAGTTAATGCTAAACAAAAAAATAATGAACCTATAAATATAACACAAAATGATAACAAAGGAGCAACTGTACAAAATTATGATGAAAATACATATTACCACGAAGCTCAAGGAACACCTCAGCAAATTCAAGGAGCACTTTCACAAACTGAAACTGATAATACAGAAACAATTCAACAAATTGAAACCAACAATTCAGAAACAACTCAAAAAATACAAACCGATAATTCAGAAACAGCTCCAAAAGAGCAACTTGATAATACAGAAGCAATTCAACAAATTGAATCCAATAATTCAGAAACAATTCAAAAAATACAAACCAATAATACAGAAACAGCTCCAAAAGAGCAACTCTATGATACAGAAGCAAATACAAAAATACAAACCCATAGTACAGAAGGAATACAAGAAATACAAGCCAATAGTTCTCAAGGAGCTAAAGAGGTACAAATTGATAATTCAGAAGGATTTCCAAAAATGCTCTTCGATGCTGATGAAACAGCTTCACAACTTAAAGATAAAGATAAAGAAATAGCTCCAGAAATACAACCAGAGCATCAAAAGTCATCCGAAGAAAAATCTACATATAATATAGATTGAATGTTTGAGAATATATTATCAGAACTTGAAAAAATAGAGCAACAAATGCAGGATGAAGATACAGTAACAGCTCCACAACCAGAGCATCAAAAGCCAGCTGAACAATCTACAAATAAAACAGATTTAAAAGTTGAAAATGTTATTACAGAAACTAAAAAAACAACAGATGTAAAATCAGAAATAGAACCTATAGTAACACTAGAAAATAATCTTAAAAATATACCTACCCTTCATGGCATCTGTAGATGACGTAAGGGTTCAAATGAGACTGTCTTTTTTGTGTAAGTTTTTATTTATTCAACAACCTAATTTAGAAAAATTAATTATTCAAGGAGATATTGATATATGAAAAAAAATTTTAGTATTTTAATTATAGCTTCAATGTTATTACAACAAGTGTCTATAGCATTACAGGTTGATAGTATGCAAAAACAAGATTATAAAATACACAATGAAAATAAAATGAAAAAGTATCAATCATTGGCTAGAAAATCTACATATGAAGAAGCGAGTATATTTAAAAATGTCGAAAAAGTGTCATCAATAATTGATATTGAGAAAATAAATATAATTGATATGCAAGCAGAAACTAAAAGTATGATAGCAAGAAATATTATAAAAAATTCAAAAAGAGCTGTGGAATGGATAACAGTTGAAGGAATTGTGGGGGGACAAATTCTGTTTGATTTTGAAACAGGAACTATTGAAGATACACAAGACTCAATAACTATTGCAAATATCCCAAGTGAAATTAATGGAGTGCAAGTTAGCTCTATTGGGGATATTGCTTTTAGCCATTGCTTCAGTTTAACAGAAATAACCCTACCCGAGACTGTTAGTTTTATTGGTAAGTTTGCTTTTTGGGATTGCGAAAGTGTAACAAAAATAAAAATACCAGATGGTGTTAACTTCATTAGTGATGGGACTTTTAAAGGATGTATAAATTTAAAAGAAATAAAAATACCAGATAGTGTTAGTTTTATTGGTTATGAGGCTTTTTATGAATGCGACAGTTTAACAGAGATAATAATACCAGATAGTATTAACTCTATTGGTGATAGTGCTTTTAGATGGTGCTACAGTTTAAAAGAAATAAACATACCAAATAGTGTTAGATCTATTGGTGATAGAGCTTTTGAAGAATGCAGAAGTTTAATAGAAATAACTATACCAGATAGTGTTAACTCTATTGGGGCTTGGACTTTTTTCTACTGCGAAAGTTTAACAAAAATAAAAATACCAGATAGTGTTAGCTCTATTGATGATTGGGCTTTTCATGGATGTAAAAATTTAAAAGAAATAAACATACCAGATAGTGTTAGTTTTATTGGTAATGAGGCTTTTTACGGATGCAGAAGTTTAAAAGAAATAACTATACCAAATAGTATTATATCTATTGGTGATAAGGCTTTTAGCTGGTGTGAAAGTTTAATAGAGATAACTATACCAGATAGTGTTAGCTCCATTGGTTATGATACATTTGATGGGTGTAATAATTTAGAAACTATATATTATAGTGGAACTACAGAAGGATGGAATGCTTTAGAGACGGATATTCCAGAACGAGTTAACGTTAGCATTATTTTTAAAAAATAATGTAAAAATGATAGTTTAGAGTAAATATACTTTTTATATTAGCAAACGATATAATTACAGGAAAAACTGAAACTACATTAGCTCCAAAAGGTTTTGCAACACGAGATGAAATTATCAACAGATTTATAATAAAGTATAAATAGAACTAACGTATAATAGAGATAGAACTTATATTTTACCAAATATGAGCAATGTCTCTATACTTATTTATTCATTATTATATAGGTTATTATATTTAAATCTATTCATAGTTTTTTGGCAACATCTGAGCTTAAAAGTGTAGATATTATGAGAATATATCTACAAATTAGAACAAAGTTTATTTAAAAAATTTGACTTTAAGGGTAGGATGGTGTACTATATTTAGAAAAATTAATGATTCAAGGAGATATTGATATATGAAAAAAAATTTTAGTATTTTAATTCTAGCTTCAATGTTATTACAACAAATATCTATACCTCTACAGGCTGAGAGCAGACAAAAAAATAATATTATTACAGAAAATTCAAAAAGAGCTGTGGAATGGATAATAGTTGAAGGAATTGTAGGGGGAAAAATTCTGTTTGATTTTAAAACAGGAACTATTACAGATGTTGAACGCTCAATAACTAATGCAAATATCCCAAGTGAAATTAATGGAGTGCAAGTTAGCTCTATTGGTAATGGAGCTTTTATCGGGTGTTCTAGTTTAATAGAAATAACCATACCAGAGAGTGTTATCTCTATTGGTGATATGGCTTTTACTGATTGCAACAGCTTAATAGAAATAAAAATACCAGATAGTGTTATCTCTATTGGTTATCAGGCTTTTAGCAAGTGTTCTAGTTTAAAAGAAATAAACATACCAGAGAGTGTTAGCTCTATTGGAAAAGATGTTTTTTACGGGTGTGATAATTTAGAAGCTATATATTATAGTGGAACTGAACAACAATGGGACGACAGTATGGTAGATGATAATTTAAGATACATTAAAATTATATATAATAGTGCTGGTCCAGAAGAAATAGATTGGATAGAAGTAGATGGAATTATAAATGGAAAGATTGAATTTGATGATGAAACAGGAACTATTACAGATGCACAAGACTCAATAACTAGTGCAAATATCCCAAGTGAAATTGATGGAGTTCAAGTTAGTTTTATTGGTGATTGGGCTTTTAGCCATTGCGAAAGTGTAACAGAAATAACTATACCAGAGAATGTTAGTTCTATTGGTGAAGGGGCTTTTAACCAATGTTCTAGTTTAACAGAAATAAAAATACCAGATAGTGTTACTTCTATTGGTGAAGAAGCTTTTAGCTATTGCGAAAATGTAACAGAAATAAACATACCAGAGAGTGTTAGCTCTATTGGAGAAGCTGCTTTTAGTCATTGCGAAAGTTTAACAAAAATAAACATACCAGAGAGTGTTACTTCTATTGAAGAAGTTGCTTTTAGCCATTGCGAAAGTTTAACAAAAATAAAAATACCAGATGGTGTTAGCTCTATTGGTGATGATGCTTTTAGCTGGTGCTACAGTTTAAAAGAAATAAACATACCAGATAGTGTTAGCTCTATTGGTAATTATGCTTTTGACTGGTGTAACAATTTAGCAGAAATAAAAATACCAGATAGTGTTAACTTTATTGGTGATAGTGCTTTTAGTCATTGTTTTAGTTTAACAGAAATAGAAATACCAGATAGTGTTAGCTCTATTGGTAATTATGCTTTTGATTGGTGTAACAATTTAACAGAAATAAAAATACCAGATAGTGTTAACTCTATTGGTGAATATGCTTTTAGCCAATGCGAAAGTTTAACAGAAATAAAAATACCAGATAGTGTTAGTTCTATTGGTGAAGGGGCTTTTAGCCAATGTTCTAGTTTAATAGAAATAAAAATACCAGAGAATGTTAGCTATATTGGTGATTATACTTTTAGCTACTGCAAAAGTTTAACAGAAATAAATATACCAAATAGTGTTAGCTCTATTGGGAAAGCTGCTTTTAGCAAGTGTTCTAGTTTAAAAGAAATAAAAATACCAGATAGTGTTAGCTCTATTGGTGATGATGCTTTTAGCTGGTGCTACAGTTTAAAAGAAATAAACATACCAGATAGTGTTAGCTTTATTGGTGAGGATGCTTTTTACCACTGTAATAATTTAGAAACTATATATTATAGTGGAACTACAGAAGAATGGAATGTTTTAGATGTGAACATTCCAGAGCAAGTTACTGTTATAACATCTGAGTATTATAAATAAAGTATAATAGAACGAACATATAATAGAGACAGAACTTATATTTCACCAAATATGAGCAATGTCTCTATATTTATTTGCTCCCTATTAACTAAAATTATAGTTAAAAAAACTTGATTTTTTAAGGATAGGGCGGTATACTATTTGTAGAAAAAATAATTATTTAAGGAGGAGATATTTACATATGAAAAAGAAATTTAATTAGAGCTCTAATGATATTACGACAAAATACTTTATAGATGAAAAAATAATATACAATCAAATGATGATAAAGGAGCGATATACAAAATTATGATGCAACAACACACAATTAAGCTAAATGAACAATTCAATGAATTTAAGATGCTCTTAATGGAGCAGTTTCATAAGTACAAAATTAAGGTACATAAACAGCTCAAAAAGTATAACTTGATGATACACAAACAGATTCAGAAATACAAAGTCATAGTACAGGAGGAATACAAGAAATACAAGTCAATAGTAAAAAAGGAGCTCAATAGATACAAATTGGTAATTCAGATGGATTTACAAAAATACAACTATACTAATGAAATAGCTCAACCAATACAGCCATCTGAAGATTTATCAGCTGAACAATCTACATATAAGATAGATTTAACATTTGTAGAAATTGAAAAAATAGATCAACCAGAAGATAAAGAGACAGCTACACAACCAATACAGCCATCTGAAGATTTATTATCTGAGCAACCTACAAATAAAACAGATTTAACATTTATAGAAATTGAAAAAATAGATCAACCAGAAGATAAAGAGACAGCTACACAATCAATACAGCTATCTGAAGATTTATTAGCTGAGCAACCTACAAATAAAACAGATTTAACATTTGAAGATATTATGGCAGAAGTAAAAAAAATAGAGCAACAAATACAAGAAAAATATAAAGAAACAGCTCTACAAACAACACAGCCATTTGAAGATTTATTAGCTGAGCAATCTACTACAACAAATAGAGAAGTAGCAAAGATGTTTAGCGAATGGATAACAGTTGAAGGTATTGAAGGTGAAAAAATTTTATTTGATTATGAAACAGGAACTATTAAAGAGGCAAAAACATCAATAACTAGTGCAAATATTCCAAGTGAAATTAATGAAGTACAAGTTAGAGCTATTGGTCCTCAGGCGTTTTATGAATGTAATAGTGTAAAAGAAATAAACATACCAGAGGGTGTTAGCTCTATTAATAATAATGCTTTTAGCAGATGCACAAGTTTACAAAAGATAACCATACCAGATAGTGTTAGCTCTATTGGTTCTTGGGCTTTTAGCGGATGCATAAGTTTAGAAGAAATCAAAATACCAGATAGTGTTAGCTCTATTGGTTCTTATGCTTTTAGCGGATGCACAAGTTTAAAAGAGATAACCATACCAAATAGTATTAAAACTATTGGTTCTTATTCTTTTTACGGATGCACAACTTTACAGGAGATAAAAATACCAGAAGGTGTTATCGAGATTGGTGATAATGCTTTTGATGGATGCACAAGTTTAACTAAAACTAGCAAGAATTCTACCATCTCTATAGGTGGTGTGGTGAATATGACAGAAAGGCTCTAAGAAAATGAGACAAACAAAATTAGGAAAATGGACTATTAATTTTGACTTAGATTATAGGATTATAAAAGATAATAATACATTAATAGTCGTAGATAATGACCGACATCCTTGTGCTCTGATAAGTATTAATGATAGTGGTAGTCTACGGATTGAAAGAACTTATTATCCTATGATGTATGAAGTAGTTACAGATGATAATGTTGTAAATTTTATTACAGTTGAAGATTAATATGGAGAATAAGAAAATGAAATCAATAGAATTAGGAAAATGGGTTATCAATTTTAATAAAGATTACCGAGTGGTTAAGGACGATAATACATTAATAGCCATAGATCATGAAAGAGAGGTTGTTAGTGTTTTAAGCATTACTGATAGTGGAAATATTTGTATTGAAAAAAATTATTATTCTATGGTATATGAAATTCTTGATGATAAAAATGTTTTAAATTGTATTACACTAAAAAATTAGAAAATAATTATAGACTGATTTCTATATTGCATAGGAGTCAGTCTATTTAACTTAATTATATAAATGCTTTATCTGGAATGAATAACCTGTTAAATATTTACAGGTGTTTTTTCGTTTTGATTAGATGGAGCTCCTGCTGCAGCTTTGGCTGGAGTAAAACCAAATTGACCTTGACCACCACGTCGTCTTTGTTCACGTCGCTCAAAGTTTGCTTGATGTTCATCAAGTGAAGCAGTATATCTATTTGCTTGAGTAGAGAAAAGAGTAAAATACTCACCTTTTAGTTGCATAAGTTCTGCATGATTTCCAAGCTCTATAACTTCACCATATTTCATAACCATAATTTTAGTGGCAGTAGTAGCACTAGATAGTCTATGAGATACAAAAATAGTAGTTTTATCACTTCTTAGAGAATCAAATTGACTAAATATTTCTTGCTCTGCCATTGGGTCAAGAGCAGCAGTTGGTTCATCCAATATAAATATATCACTATCACTATAAAATGAACGAGCAATTGCAAGTTTTTGCCACTGACCAATTGAAAGCTCTGTACCATTATCATCAAAATAGCGCATAAGAGGAGTATCATATTTATTAGGTAGAGTTTCTATATAAGAGCTTGAATTACTGTGTTTTGCAGCAGCTTCAATTTCTTCATCAACTACTTCTTTTAATATTTCTCCAAATGCGATATTTTCTTTAACTGTCATTGCATACTTACCATAATCTTGGAACACAGTTCCAAATAAATTGTAAAGACCTTCAATTTCATATTCTTTAATGTCATGTCCATCTAATAAAATACGTCCTTCAGTTGGGTCGTATAATCTCATAAGGAGCTTAATTAGTGTTGTCTTTCCTGCTCCGTTTAAACCAACTATAACAATAGAATCTATTGGATCTATACTTATATTAATATTTTTAAGTACATCTATTTGGGTTCCAGGATATCTAAAAGATACATTTTCAAATACTATTTTGTGGTCAACACCTCTATTTACTTTTCGAGCAGGTGAAATACTTGGCAAAATAGTTGGCTCTGCTTGCATATAATCTATTAGATTATTAATAAATAAAGTACATTCATATATTGAAGCAGTTGTAGTAATTAGTTTTGCAATACCTGCTGTAATAGCATTTAATGCTCCAGTATATAGAGCATAGTTACCTATCTCATAATTACCATCAAAAACACCTCGAGCAATATATACAAATAATACGCAGTTAACGCTTATAGATAATAATGATGCTCCGATATTCCACATACATTCATTTACTATTAACTTTTTTAATCCTTTATAATATGTGTCAAATACATTAGTATACTTGTCTATAAATGTGTCAGATAAACCTAGTAATTTAATTTCTTTTATCAAGTCTTTATTAACAACTATTTGTGAATAGTAATTAAGTTGTCTACGCTCTGTAGAACTTTTCCACATATAATTAAAATTCTTTTTTCTAAAGTAAAAATTAATAAATGTTGATGGGGTAGCAACAGCAATTATAAGAAGTGCTGGCAATATTCCAATAGCAGCAATAACTATAATGTAGCTCACTATGCTTATAATGGTTGAAATAATAGAAAAAGTAGATGTAAGAGCTGTTAAAGGTTGTCTTGAAGCTTCATGAGTTGCATTTTCGAGCTTTGAATAATATTCTGGATTGTCATAGCTCGCTAGGTCAACTTCTTTAGATTTCATCATAAGTTTAACTTTAATATGATTTCCTATTAATTCGCCTGATATTCTAGTTAAAGTAGCATATATGCGGTCTACTACATTTCTAAATAGTAAATATGTAAACTGCAACATTAAGAGCCATAAAATAATATTAAAACTTGTAATTTCATGTGTATAAGATTTTGCCAGAGCATTTAAAATTTCTTTACCAATTAGTGAGCCAACAACTGGCATTATTCCATTGAAAATAGTCATAAACATCATTACAAAAATAATAGCTGGATTGGCTTCCCAAACTAATTTAACTATGTAAGACATACGTTGTGTTATTGCTATAAACATAGTTTTTAAATATTTAGGTACTTCTTTAAGATTTTTTGGTGGTTCGATGCGATATTGATCCTGTGCTTTGTCATTATGACGAGGAGGGCCTGGTGGCATTATAAAACACGTCCTTTCTAAAATATAAATAAAATATTAATTCGTTATATACTATTTTTGCTAAAATGTAAATAATTTTTATAAATTATATATAGTTATTTTGACGACGTTTAGAATTAATATATGCGAGCATTAAAGTTTCCTTAATTAATTTGTCAGCTGTATTATAAACATTAGCCTTTGTAGTAGATACAATATGCTCAATTTGTTGAACTTGATATGATACATTTAATATATTAGGATTAAAAGAAATTGTCATAGCTGCTGTAACTAAAGTAACAAAACCAAATTTAAGAGCTTTTTTTATAAAATTCATGGGTAGCTCCTTTCAAAGTAAAAATAGTATATAATATATACGTATATTCGTAAATTTACAATATATGTCCTTTTAAATAAAAAAGCAATTATCTAATTAATAGACAACTGCTTTTGTAGGTAATTAATTGTAGGTTTCAATTTTTAAAGTATAAGCTATTTCGCATGGCTTACAAGTTGGAGCTTTAACAACTAATCCTTCTGGAGTTTGTTTAAACTTTAATATTTCATCCACACCGAGCATACTAATCTTATTAATTTCAATAGCTTCATCGATGGATTTAATTACAAATTCATCTGCCCAACCAAAACATATAGCAAATATTTGATTTGGTTTAGTGGTGAAACGAATTTCTTGAGCGTCTCCTTCAATTTCTTTCTCATTATGAGAAGTAAATTCATTTTTTTCAGCTTTTTTTCCTTCACCAAATACTTTAAATGGACGTGTGTCATAAATGGCTTCACTGTTTACATTCATCCAAGCTCCAAAATCTTCAATAAATTTTTCTTCTATATCATCTAATGTTCCATCAGGTTTTAGCGGAATATTTAAGAGAAGATTACCATTTTTACTTACTATATCACAGAGCATTTTCACCACATAAGCTGCAGTTTTATACTCTTGACCAACTCTATAGAACCACTTACCAATGCAAGTATCAGTTTGCCAAGGATTTTCCATGATGTCATCAACAACACCACGCTCTAAATCTTCAACTCCTATACCTTCAAAATAATCGCCATGAAAATGTAGTCCACCACGTTTTGCATCCTTTTTTGTAAAGTTTTTGCAATTATATATGGCTGTTAGCTCGCCATTATGAACTTTTTGGCTGTGATTATATAAGTTTGCAATAGCTGCTCGACCAATTTCACCAAATGGAACTCCGCCATCTGTATATAAAAGATCTACATCATACTTTTCAACAACATCTTTAACACGGTCATACCAACCTTGTACAAATTCAGGACTTGGATTGTGAGGATAGCTCATATGATTTTCTTCATGTGGTGGATAATAAAAATCCTCATATGCAGGGTTATTACCATCATATGGTACTCCTTTTTTATCTCCTTCTTTATCACAGCCTTTATTAGTGTTAAACCAAGAATAGCTTCTTTCATGATGAACAGTTACACCAAATGGAAGACCTTCTTTATCAGCAGCAGATTTAAACATTCCAACAATATCTTTTTTAGGACCATAATTCATTACATTCCACTTATGATGCTTAGAATCCCAAACATCAAAATTATCATGATGAACAGCGCAAGCAACAAAATATCTTGCTCCTGCTTTTTTGTATTTTGCAACAAGAGCATCTGGATCAAATTTTTCTGCTTTCCAAAGTGGGACGATATCTTTGTAGCCAAATTCTGATGGATGACCATAATGCTCTAAGTGATATTTATATTGAATATGCCCTTCTATATACATATTACGAGCATACCAATCACCAAACATAGGCACACATTGAGGTCCCCAGTGAGACCAAAAACCTAATTTTGCATTTCTAAACCATTCTGGACATTTAAATTTTTGAAGTGATTCTACGCTTGTATCAAAACTACCTTGTGTAATTTCTAATTCCATTGGTCATAAAAACCCCTTTACGAATAAATTAATGCAACCAAAAAGGTTGTCACAAATTTATTATAACATAAATTTTAAAAAATATTAACAATTTATATCAAGTTTTAATAAGATTTTATGCCTAGCTAAAGTTATCTTTAATTAGCTTTATACCTTTACTAAATAGAGTTTCTCCTAAACTTTGAACGCTAGAGCTAATGTCATGACCACCAGTGGCTTTAATAAAATTTAGTTTTTTTAAAAATGCATAATCATGTTCTGCCATATCATCTATTTGGTCTTTAAGAATTTCAAGCTCACTTTCAGAAAAATTTTTTCTAAGTATTCCAATATTAGATAACAATGTAGCTAATAAAGCTTCTGTTTCTCCTAGGGCATAACAAAGAGAATTAGGACATAATGTTTCTATTAAGATTTTAACCATATTATTTTTAGGATACCAAATTGGTTCATCATCCCAAATATTGTTTTTATCAGACTTAATTAAAAAATCTTTTGCTATAAGGATATTTTGTATATTATCAAAAAGACTATCAATAACATCTCTATTATATTTGCTTTCAAATTCTTCAATTAAGTCCTCAAACTCTATTGGCTCATTTTCTTGAATGATTTCATAAACTGGCTGTAAATATAAACACTCAGAATTAATTTTACCAATAACTTTTACTTCATTATCTCTAAATTTAATTAGATTGTGTTGCACAAGCTCTAAAACAGCAGCTACTTCAAGCATTAAATCTTCGTTATGCCATTCGCCAAATTGTCCATTACTTTTCATAGCACATAAAGTATATTTTTGTGTTAAAGTCAAGTCGTTCATAAATGCACCTCGTTTCATCTTTTTTCATTTTTGTATAGTTGTTTCCCAATTTATTATATATATACCACTAATTGAAAGCTACTTTAATACATATGCGAATAAAAAAGCTTATACCTAGTCCAATTATTAACACTAATAAGGAATACGATATAAGCATATAGATAAAATATTAGGATGATTTAGAAGAAATTAGCTGTAGCTGAGGCGAATAATTATATATAGTAAATGTATTTTTTCCTTTCTGTTTAGATCGATACATAGCTGCATCTGCCATAATATAGATATCTCTAAAGTTATTAATCCCCTCAAATACTGTGGCGATTCCTATACTAGCAGATATTGTTACATGTTGATTATTATTATAATATGTTTTATTCATAAGTCTACAAAGACGAGTGGCAATAGTTTCTAGCTTACTTTCATTCATATAGTTTTTTATAAACACAACAAATTCATCACCACCCATACGACCTATAATATTATGTTCTTCAAAAATATATCTTAATATTCTACCTACATCTTCAATTACTCTATCTCCTATATTATGCCCCAAACGATCATTAACACTTTTAAAATTATCTACATCTATCATAAATAAGATACCATCTGTATTTTTATTTAAATAATCTTGTATAAATGTAGCAGTTGTATTTTTATTATATAATCCAGAAAGCTCATCTATTTCAGATTTTAATATTAAATCTTTTTCTTTTTGTATATTATTAATTATTAATAAAGCTATTATTTTATTTGATGTTATATCTGATTTTATAATAACATTTACTTTAAACCATTCAAAATTTGTTTTATTTGTTTCAATTAGTCTATATTCAAATGAATATTGAGATTTACCTGATTTAAAACAATTTAACATATAATTAAGATCTGATACTTTTTTGATTTGCTCTCTATCGAGAACATTGATATCATTGCTTATAACATCTGATATAACCTGATTATATGAAAGACCTATTAGATGAGCATTAGGAATACCTTTTGATATATGATTTAATATTATGCCTGTTTTGCAATCTACTTGTATTATAACGTCTGATTGTTCTATTAATGCATTTTTATAGATATTATCTAATTGTAAGGTCCTTTCAATATTAATTTTGCGTTCTCTTAATATTTCAAATCCAATTAGCATAAAAATACCTATATATTGTACTATCAGCCAACTAAGTCCTAAAATAACTTGCTGGAAAACATGTTCTTTTACAAAAAGGTCTACATGATATGCTGCTGAGCTCGATAGCATACAGGCTACTGTAATTATTTCTAAAGATACAAATATTTTTATTTCGTCTTGATTTATTACTAATTTTGGCCAATATTTTGAGGGAATTAATTTAATTAAGATATACATCATAAATATGCATAATAAAGAGGTTACTATTTTTGTAATCATAAATAATATAGACTCATTTATAATATAATTTATAGTATTGTGTGTTATAAAGCATAATAAAGAATTTACTATAGATGTAATACATAATAAATGAATTATTATGGTTAATGCAATAGCAATTTTATTCATAAGAGCACCTTTATAACAAAGTATTATTTCCAAACAATAGAATACAGATAAAAATAAATAAGCCCAAAAAAGTGAAATAGGAATCAGTTGTAGCCAAATAATACTGCTGATAACATTTAAAAATGATAATAAATAGATATAATGCTCATTTATTTTTATAGATATGATTTTTAATACTATATGTTTTAGATAAATAAAATTTTGTATAAAAAATATAATTAAAAACATACTGAACAACATCTTCATAAGTGTGCCTCCTTATAGAATACCTTTTAAAATTTAGTACTAAAAAAATATATATTTTATAATATTATGAAATATCAACTTTATGTATAATGAGAGTAATTATCTTAATAAACTTACTATGTTCTATATAGAACTAATAACAATAAAGTAAAAATATTAAGTATAAAAATTATAGAAAAAAAATAAAGCATAAATCTAATGTATTAGAAATTATACTTTTTGATACAAAAAACTATAATATACTTTAAAAGTAGTACTGGTTTTATAAAATTTATTAAATTGAATTTTTTATATTAGATTTCACTTTAAATTGGTTATATATTTCTCGTTTGGGAGTATCAAGATCAAAAGCTACTTGTTTTATAGCTTCTTTTTCAGATTTTCCTTGAGCTAAATAAATATTTATATGTTCTTGTAGTGAAATATCATCCCATTTCTTTAAAGCTTCACTTTTTAACTGAGCAATAGACTTACCCTCGATAATTATAACATATTCTCCTTTTGGTGGCGTGCTTTGGATTTTTAGTATTGCATCTTCAATTGTAGTGTGGAGCAAAGTCTCAAATTTTTTTGTAAGTTCTTTAGCTAAGGTGATATTTCGATTTCCTAAATGCTCTAAGAGAAGTTTTAAAGTCTTTTCTAATCTATGTGGAGCTTCATACAATATTATTGTTCTAGTTTCATCTTTTAAGCTTTCTATTATATTCATTTTTTCTTTTTTATCATTTGGCAAAAAACCTTCAAATACAAAACGTCTTGTATTTTTACCTGATAAAATTAGAGCAATAATTAATGCAACAGCTCCCGGGGTAGACGATACTTTAATATTTTCATTTATGCATGCTCTAATAAGGTCTTCACCAGGGTCTGAAATACCAGGCGTACCTGCATCTGTAACTAGAGCAATATTTTTACCATCTTTAAGTTTTTGAATGATTATTGGGGTTTTAGCATTTTTATTATGCTCATGATAACTTTCTAATTTGACATTTATTTCGTAATGATTTAATAATTTAATAGTGACTCTGGTATCTTCACAAAGAATTATATCAGAATTTTTTAAAGTTTCTAATGTCCTAAAAGATATATCAGACAAATTTCCAATTGGAGTTGCACAAAGAGTTAACATAATTTTTCCTTTTTATTATCATTATTACCATTTTTGTTGCAACTTAATCAGAGCTCAAATACTCGTTTACTTTTTTTTGAATTTTGTATATACTATTTTTGCTATAATAATATTTTTACTTGGAGGATTTTATGAAAATTAGAACAATTACAGTAGGAAACATGGGTGAGCAATGTTATTTGCTAATAGATGAAAATACTAAAGATGCAGTTATGGTTGACCCTGGAGATGATGCGGACTACTTATTACAAGAATTAAAAAAAGAAGATGCTCTATTAAAAGCAATATTTATTACACATGGACATTTTGACCATATTGGAGCAGTAGAAGAAATAAGAAAGAATACTGGAGCAGAAGTGATTGCTCATAAAGAGGGAAAAAGATATTTACGTGACCCACAGTTTAATTTGTCAACTCATATTGGAGAAACTATATCTTTTGATGCTGATAAATATGTAGGAGCAAATGAAGAATTAAATATTAATAATGGTGAGCTCCAATTTAAAGTTATATATGTTCCTGGACATTCTGAAGATGGGGTTGCATATTATCACAAACCGAGCAATTCTTTATTTGTAGGAGATATAATTTTTAGAGCTAGTATTGGTAGAACTGATTTACCTGGTTCTGATAGTTTAAAATTAATTTCAGGAATAAAAGAAAAAATATTTATATTACCTGATAATACAACTATATATCCAGGTCATGGATTAAAAACTACAATAGCTTTTGAAAAAAAGAATAATCCATTTATTCATTAATAAAAAGGATGCTCTTATTTAATAACTAAATATGAGCATCTAAGAAAAAGATAAAAATATAAATATACTTTTTTAGTATATTACATAAACAAGCTCAAAATGGAGGAATGATAAATATGACATTACAAGAAATTGCGGATAAAGTGGGTGTTAGTAGAACTACTGTATCAAATGTATTACATGGAAAAACAAAAAAAGTTTCAAAAAATACAATGAATAAAATTGCAAAAATATTAGAAAATGAAGGATATATACCTAACATGAGTTCTCTAGTTATGGCAAAAAAGTCTTCAAGAATAATAGGATTAGTATTAGGAGCTTGCAAATTTCATCACATGCCAGCCATCCAAACTCCATTTATATCAGAATTTTTAAGTCAACTACAAATAGAAGCTCAAAATACAGGTTATTACATTATGATAATTTCAGGTGAGAAAATTGAAAATATAATAGATATAGTATCTCGATGGTATATAGATGGTTTAATATTATTTTCTTTTTCCGAACCAAAATATCGGTTGTTAACTCAAAAACTTAATAAAGCCATGGTATTAATTGATTATTATCCTGCGCAGGGATTTAAACATATAAATGTAGGAATAGATGATTACAGTGGAGGCTATCAAATAGGAAATTATTTATATCAAAATAATCATAAAAACGTCCTTTTTATTGCAGAAACAAAAAAAGATTCTGATTATCAAAGATGGTTGGGAATTAAAGAAGCACAAGAGCAGAATGGAAATATATGTACAGATGCAAGATATATTATTCTTGATCCTTATTTATTAGATGTAAGAAGTTTTTATAAAAAAAATTTGGATAAATTCTTTGAGGCAGGAGCATTAAGTTTTTCATCAGATTATAGGGCTATGGAAGCTATGGAAATTTTATTTAAATTAGGAGCAAATATTCCTAATGATATATCAATAACAGGATTTGATAATAATTTGTATTGCAAGTTTGCAAGACCCTCTCTGACTACAGTTAATCAAGATGTTAAACTAAAAGCTAAAATCGCATTTAAGCAATTATTAAAAATAATTAATAATGAAATTATACCTATATCGGAAGAAAGAATAAATAGTCCAGTACAATTGATAGTTAGAAATTCAGTCAAAAATAAAGCAGGATTAAATAAATAATTCCTGCTCGGTTAAATTTAATTCTTAGAAATTACAAATGCTTCGTATGGTTTTAAAATATATCTATGAGTGTAATCTGTAATATTATAATTTGAAATAATACACACACCATTTTCTAAATAATATTGTGGTATTTCAATCTCTACATTTTCTTTTGTGAAGTTACACATTACAAATAAATTTTCGTTTTCTGTTTCTCGTGTAAATGCAAATACTTTATCAGATTCTATCATATATGGAACAAATTTTCCGTCATAGATTACGGTATGATATTTTCTAAGAGCAATAATATTTTTGTAATAGTTGAACACTGAATCTTGTCTTAACAATTGTTCTTTGGCATTTATTTCTGTGAAATTAGGATTCATTTTTATCCAAGTTTTGTGAGCAGAAAAACCACCATTTGTGCTATCATCCCAATGAAATGGAGTTCTTGCATTATCTCTACTTCTTAGTTTCAAACATTCCATCATTTCTTTTTCTGAGATTAAACCACTTTCTGTGTATTCTTTAAAATATCTAAGACTTTCCACGTCATTATAGTCTTCTAAATTCTCAAAATAGGCATTTGTCATTCCGAGCTCTTCACCTTGATAAATATATGGAGTGCCTTGTAACATCTGATTGAAAGTGACTAACATTTTGGCAGAAAGCTCTCTATATTGTGCTGAATCATCACCAAATCTACTTACACTTCTAGGTTGGTCATGGTTACCTAAATATAGACTATTCCAAGCTTTGCCATAGAGCTCTTCTTGCCATTTGATGATTATACTTTTAAATTCCATAAAATCAAATCTTTTAGTAGTCCATTTACCAAGATTTTCATCGCCAACACCTACATGTTCAAATTGAAATATCATATTAAGCTCTGTTTGATTATTATTAGCATATTGCTTGGCATCTTTAGTAGTAACACCCGGCGTTTCACCCACTGTCATAATATCATATTTGGATAATACTTCTCTATTCATTTCCTGTAAGTACTCATGAACTCTTGGACCATTCATATAATATGGAGCACCATCTCCATATAAATTATTGTGCACTATACCATCATCATAACTTTGTACTTTAGAAATTAAATTAATAACATCCATTCTAAATCCATCGACACCTTTTTCACACCAAAACTTCATCATATCATAAATTTCATATCTTAATTTTTCATTTTCCCAATTTAAATCAGGTTGCTTTTTAGTAAAGAGATGTAAATAATACATTTTTGTTTCTGGATCATATTGCCAAGTAGAACCGCCAAAAAATGAGCCCCAGTTATTCGGTTCAGCACCTTCTTTAGCATCACGCCAAATATAATAATCACGATAAGGATTGTCTTTAGATTTTTTACTTTCTAAAAACCAGTTATGCTCATTGGAACTATGATTTACTACTAAGTCCATAAGTATTTTAATTCCTCTGTCATGTGCTTGGCTTAGTAAATTTTCATAATCTTCCATAGTACCATAATCATCCAAAATTTTTCTGTAGTCTGAAACATCATAGCCATTGTCATCTAAAGGAGATTCAAGCAAAGGAGATATCCATAACACATTTATTCCTAGCTCTTTTAAGTAATCTAATTTTTCAATAATACCCTTTATATCACCAATGCCATCATTATTACTATCATAAAAACTGCGTGGATAAATTTGATATACAACAGATTCTTTCCAAAATGGTCTATTCATTTTTTATTCTCCTATAATTTATAATTAAATTTTTGAATTATCCTTTTACAGAACCAGCGGATACACTGGCTATAATATACTTTTGAGCAAATATATATACAATTAAAATGGGCAATAAAACCATTGTATATGATGCAAATGCTAAATTATAATCTACTGAAAATTGACTTTTAAATACATATTGAGCTAATTGTAATGTTTGCTGTGATTCTTCTGTAAGTAAAACTAATGGCATTGTAAAGTCGTTCCAAGTCCACATAAAAGATAAAATAGCAACAGTAGCAGACATTGGTTTTAATAATGGAAAAACTATGCTCCAAAATGTTTTTAAAATACTAGCTCCATCAATCATAGCAGCTTCTTCCAAAGAGAGCGGTAAATTTTTAATAGCTCCTGAATATAAAAAACAATTCATTGGTAACCCAAATATAATATATAAGAAAGAAATACCCCAAATATTATCTAAATTAAAATTACTAGCTTGAATAACTAAAGGCAACATTATTACACTAAATGGGATGAACATTGCGCTTAAAAAATAATAGTATATAAATTTAAAAAACTTACTTTTATCTTGGCTTCTGACAATAGCATATGCTGTAAAAGAATTTAATGGCAATGTAAATATTAGGGTAATTATAGTAATGATAGCAGTATTAATAAATTTTACTGGATAATCTGTTTTAACCCAAGCATCTACAAAATTTTGTAGTCGGAGCTCTTTAGGAAAAGATAAAACATGTATCATGTCAGATGGATCTTTAATAGCAATTATAACTACCATGTATAAAGGTATTAAAATGAATATAATCATACAAATTATTAATAATATAGTTATAGGCCAATTCTTTTTTTCACTAATCATTATATTTCGCCTCCCTTTTTTCCAAAAAACGAAGTTGTAATATAGATATAGTAGCGACTATAACAAACAATATTACTGCATTAGCAGATTGATATGCAAATTGTCCACCAGTAAAACCACGTTTATAAATTAATACAGCAATAGAAGTAGTTTCCATACCAGGTCCTCCATTTGTCATAGCCATAATTTGGTCATATACCATCAAAAACCCTTTAACAGATAGTACTACATTAATTGTAAATGAAGTTGCGAGCAGTGGAAATGTAATATTAGAAAAACGTTTTATACCAATGGCACCATCGATAGCTGCCGCTTCATAAATATCACTACTAATAGATTTTAAACCAGCTGTGTAGATAAGAGTATTAAAAGCACAAGATGCCCACACAGTAACAAATATAATTCCCCACATAGCATTTTCTGTACCTAAAATATTTACGCTAAGAGCTTCTATACCTAAATTTTTTCCTATTTGAGGTACTATATTGGCAAATATATAATTAAAAATAAAGCCTATCATTAAATTTCCGAGCATATAAGGTAAGAAATATACTGCTTTTAAAAATCCATTAAAATGTATTTTTGCATTTAATGCACAAGCAATCACAAGGCTTAATACATTTACTAATATAGTAGTAATAATGGCAAAGATAAAAGTAAAAGAATATGCTCCTAAAATATCAGGGTCCTTAAATAGCTGTAAATAATTATTTAATCCAACAAAATCCCAACTGCCATAACCTTTCCAATTGGTAAAGCTATAAAAGATTCCCTGCATAAAAGGAATAGTGTGAAAAATAAAAAAGCATATTGCCATAATAATAACTATTATATAGAAGATTGGACTAACTTTTTTTGTTCCCAATATTGTCGCCCCCTTTCTAACATGGATGCTTCTATTTAACATTTATAGCATCATATTTTGCATCTAAATCGCTAAGCGTAGCACTAATATTAGAATCATCATCCATTCCTGATACATAATTCATTGCAAATCCTGATAATACAGCTGCTAAATCTAAACCATTTGGATAATAATGGTCAGGAAAATTCTCAACATTACCTTTAATTACATCATCACTAATATCAGAAACGATAGGATTAGTTTGCTCTACGCCTTTAACAGCAGAGAAAGCAAATTGCTCTTCGATATACTTAGTAGCAATCTCATTAGAAACAGCAAATTCAATAAATTTCTTTGCAACATTTTCTATTTCGTCATCGCCATCTGTAACAGCTAAAAGAACATCTACTCCCGATGTTAACTTATTTTCACTTGCTATATTAGAAGTTGGGAATGGAAACATGCCAAGATTTATGTCTGGATTGGCAGCCATAATTTGATTTATTGCCCAGTTACCATTTATCATCATAGCTCCAGCACCAGTAGCGAATGCTTTGTTTCCATCATCATAAGACATTCCCATAAAATCTTCTTGAGCAAAATCCATTAGAGTAATCATTTTTTCTAAAACTTCTTCATGTGTGCCTAAAAAAGTTGTTTTATCAGCTAATCTATCATTCATAAAATTATTGGGTTGAATGACAGGAGCCATGCTATTCCAAGGTGGAAGTATAGTCCAACCATCTTTATAAGTAAATATAAATGGATTAATATCTTGAGCATCTAAAATTTCTATTACAGATACAAACTCATCCCAAGTAGTAGGAATTTCAATACCAGCTCGAGCAAATATATCTCTATTATAAATTACACCTGATGCATTAGTAGCATAAGGAACACCATATACTACTACTTCTTTATTGGCATTTCGGTTATAGACCATATATAAATAGCTCACATGTAAATTTGATATATACGGCTCGTTGCTTAGGTCTATTAGCATATCTGCACTTTGAACTTCTGTAAAATAAGAATCTCCACCCATTGCAAGTATATCAGGCATATCATTTTTTGCCATTCTAGTTTTAAGTACTGTTGCAGCATCAGCTGGAGCTACTACATTAATTGTATATTCTGGATTTAGTGCATTAAATTCATTTGCTATAGTTTCTAATATAGCTACGTTTTCAGGTTTAGTAGAAAATAATTCTAATTCATTGCCAGAGCTAGATTCACTACAACCAGCTAATAAACCTACTGATAAAACTAATATACCTGATAATAACCATTTTTTATTCATATAAAATCCCCCTTAAATTTAAAATAGGTTCAATGATATGTAAAATATTTTAAAAGCTAAAAAATTTGAACCTAAAAATAATATATACATATTACAATAATTAATAAAATGTTGCAATAGGTTTCATGCGAAACTATATAAATTAACAACAATATAACTAATTATTGAGAAAAATAAATTAAATCATTATTAATTAATATAAAAAATAGCTCATTAAAAGGGACATGGATTACCATGTCCCTTTGATTATACCACTGTGCTATAATATTTTGCGGGTAGCGTTTGAGTACTAAGTTGTTTATACATATAATTGGCAAGACCAACTCCGCCAGCATCAATCATATTTTCAACTTGGTTATCAACCATAAAATCTTCAAACATTTTTTCATAGTCACCTTTTGGAAGAAATGAATCAGCCTCGTTTATAGTGATAGAATTTCTCATTTGTTTATAAATCATACTAAGCATATAAGATTCCATTTCTTCACAAGCTTCTTTTAGTTCTGCTTGCTCGCTGGAATTCATTGCCTGTTTAAGTTTAGCTTCAAAATTAGTTGTTTCAGTTATATCTGAATTTAGAGCATTCATTTCAGTCAGTATATTTGTATATTGAGATATACCTCCTATATTCATTCATTAACCTCCATTAATTACGGATTATTTTTTAAGCTGTGCAGCCTGACCAAGCATGGTATCAGCAGTAGTTATAGATTTTGAATTTAGCTCATATGCTCTTTGAGCTACAATTAGATTAACCATCTCAGTTGCAATATTAACATTAGATCCTTCTAAAAAGCCTGTTTTAAGCTGGCTAGGTGTTAAAGTAGGCTCATCTGCTTCACTAAGAGCAGGTCCTGATGCTGCAGTTTCTAAAAATAAGTTTCCACCCATAGCTTCTAAACCTTCTTCATTTGCAAATTGTACAACCATTATAGTTGCAAGTTCATTTAACTCTCCAGATTCATCTGTATATTGAACATTTCCAAAAGGATCTATTTTTATATCTGCAAGAGTAGTGCCTTCTTCAAATATAATTGGTTCAGCATCTGTACTAAGAACATATTGTCCATCACTTGTTACTAATGCTAAAACACCATCTTCAGTTGTACCTAGTTTAAAACTACCATCTTTCGTATATGCCGCCTGACCTTCTTCACGATTTTGAATAGCAAAAAAACCATTTCCTACAATTGCTATATCTTTATCATTACCCGTCTGAATTAGAGTACCTGTTTCAAAGTTTTTGCTTATTGAGCCAACTCTAACCCCATGACCTACTTGTGTAACCATAGGATTTACGGTTTCTTCTTGTTGAGCGGGTAACATATTTTGATATAAAAGTGTTTTAAAATTTACAGTTTCTTGCTTAAATCCAACTGTATTTACGTTTGCTATATTGTTAGAAATTGTGTCTACATGTATTTGTTGCGACGTCATCCCCGATGCCGCAGTCCAAAGTGATCTCATCATAATTTTTATCTCCCCTTCTACATTATATTATGCTTTACCGACTTCATTTACAGCCTTTCCAATTAATGAATCATGAGTTTGTATCATTTTTTGATTAGCTTCATAAGCTCGTGAAACAGTAATCATATCAACCATAGCAGTTACAGGATTTACATTAGAACTTTCTAAAAAGCCTTGCTCAATGGTTGCATTTGAAGCTAGGAAATCTTGATTATTTATATATAGATTATCGGCTTCTTTTTCAAGAAGTTGAGGGTCTTCAACATTTACCACATTAATTGTGTCAATTACATTGGTTCCAATCAAGATTTCTCTTGTTGGAAGGACTTTCATATCAAGACCTTCATTAAAAAATGTTCTACCCACATTAATAGGACCATTATCTCCCATAACAGGATAGCCTTCTTGAGTAACAAGAGCTCCATCTGGAGTTATAGTGAAACTGCCATCTCGTGTTAATCTTTCACCATTTGGAGTTTCAACTACAAAAAATCCTGAACCATTAATTGCCAAATTATTTGATATACCAGTGTAAACTAAATTTCCAGCTCGAAAGTCAGTATAAACACCTTCGATTCTCACTCCATTGGTTACAGTTCCAAGATCCTTATAATCAAAAGGTGGATATTGTGAACCACCAACTCTTTTCATTAATACTTCGTCAAACGATTCTACTACAGCTACATCTTTTTTATATCCAGTAGTATTTGAATTTGCTAGATCATTTGAAATAATATCCATTCTTTTTGTTTGAACTAACATTCCAGTACCCGCAGTATACAATCCTCTAACCATTTGTCACCTCCTATAAAATTAAAAAATATAAGTAGCATAAATACCCGTTCCAATGGCTACACAAGTTTTTGGATCATCAGCTACTTTTACCTTAATCCCTAAACGCTTGGCAATAACTGTATCAAGTCCGTATAATAAACTCCCTCCACCCGTTAAAATTATCCCTTGTTTCATTATATCGGCAATAAGCTCTGGTGGTGTAATTTCTATCACATTATAAATTGCTGAAATAGTAGTATCTACTATTTCCTTTAATACCTCTGCTATTTCTTCAGATGTAATCATTATACTAATAGGTAAACCACTAAGAACACTTTTTCCCTTTACAGACATTTTAAGTATTGTAGGTCTATTCATGGCACCTCCAAGAGAAATTTTAATTTCCTCTGCAGTAGACTGCCCAATTATAAGATTATATTTTTTGCGTATATAATGTATTATAGTTTGGTCAATATCATCACCTGCAATGCGTAAAGAATTGTTCACAACTTCATCACCTAAAGAAACAACTGCAATATCAGTTGTTCCACCACCTATATCAACAATCATATGTCCAAATGCATGAGTTATATTTAAATTTGCACCTAGTGCCGCAGCTACAGGTTCTGTAATTATTTTTACCTTACGTGCACCCGCATGACGAGCAGCGCTTTCAA
>LJHE01000083.1:12500-27227 GCA_001983555.1 Candidatus Epulonipiscioides gigas | reverse complement strand
ATAAACAAATTAAAGAAATATACAAATTTGGTGTTGTATACGCAAAATATTTTTTTTATGATGTTGTAGATATTGTTGCAGAAGTTTATCGTTTTCCTAAAACTAATCAATCTATTAAAAAGTATAAAGACGATGTTAATAATTTATCTAAACAAGATTTACTCACAAAAATTACTAAATTAGAAAATGATAATAATAAATTAGAAAATGAAAACAATATGTTAAACAATATGTTAACTGAACTTCAAGACGATTTTGGAAGACAACTTGAAGAAAGTAAGATAAAAGAATTTACTCATTTTTTTAGTAACTTGAATTCTGAAAAATATGGTTGTGTATTAGATGAATTATTAGTTATTAGAAAACAAGTAAAACGTCTAAGGAAAGATAAATTCGACTTGCCATTAGAACTAAATGGTCTTCTTATTATGATTGATAAACTTACTAAATTTGTACAAGACAACAAAATAAATCCTATGATGAAAAGCAATGATATAGTGGATTTAACATTTGAAGAAGCTCAATTTTGCAGATATGATGGAAGTCCTTATTCAAATAAAACTGATGTAAAAACAGTAAAAATAATTTCACCTGGATGGGTCTATAATGATATTCAAATTTCAAGACCTAAAGTTATGGAGGTGACTAAAAATGCATAATGACTTATGTGTTGGAATAGATCTAGGTACTACAAACTCTGTATTAGCAACTATTTCTTTAAAACAAAATGGAGATGCAATTAGTAAAGTTATTGATATACCAAGAGCTATAGATATGTATAATTCTATTAGTTCAAAGCCCAAGCTTTCAACACAAAAAAAATCTACTTTACCATCTTGTGTATATTATAGAGAGGAAAATAATTATTCTCCTTTAGTTGGTGATTTTGCTAAATTACAATATTCATTAAGACCTCATTTGGTGGCAAAATCTATTAAAAGTCAAATGGGACTTTCTAGTGCTATTGGATTATCTTTGGATATTCCTGACAAAACTCCAGCTCAAATATCTGCACAAATTTTGAAACATATGTTGGAAGCTACAGCAAAAATTTATAGAGCAAAAGAAATAACAGATGCTGTAATTACAGTTCCTGCAAATTTTGATTCTAGCATGTGTAAAGCTACTTTAGAAGCTGCTGTGTTGGCAGGTATTCAAATAAAAAATGATGATGGTAGTGAAAGACCTGTTTTACTTTCAGAACCTAATGCTGTTATATATGATTTGATTAATCAAATTCAGAATGGTGAAATCCATGCAACAATTATTGATTTATCTACTCAAAAAAATGTTATGGTATTTGATTTAGGCGGTGGAACACTAGATATTACAATGCACACAATTTCAAGACGTAATGGCTATGATGATATTTTAAAAGTAAACGAGATAGCAACAAATAGATATACTAAGCTCGGTGGTGATGATTTTGATGAAGAAATCGCTGAAGTTATGTATATAAGATATTTAAAGCAGTATGAAAAACATCCTGCAATTATGAATGAATTAAAGCGAAAAAAAGATCAAATATTACCAACTCTGAAAACTTTTGCTGAAGATATAAAGATTGAACTTAATACACGATATGGTGAAGAATACGTTATTGATTCTGGCTGGGATGATGACGAAGATGACGAAGATTTTTTAGTTGGCGGAAATATGGGTGGAATAGGGTATGCCTATGATGATAATTTTACAAAAGAAGAACTTGAAAATATTTTGGAAACTTTTATGGCTCCAAATTTAAAATTTGAAAATTACAAAAATTTGGATGAAATAACAGATACGAGAAATATTATATATCCTATATTAGATGTATTAAAAAAAGCTTCACATAAAATGCAAACTGATAATTTACAAGTAGATGCAGTTGTTGTAAATGGTGGTATGTCTAAATTTTATATGATTAAAAATAGATTAACAGATTTTTTTGGTTTTGAACCTATTATTGCACTAGACCCTGACCAAGCTGTAGCTAGAGGAGCTGCTGTATATCATTACTATATGCATAAATATGACAATATTATTAAAGACGATATGAAAATTGGACTAAATGTTGATGAAACTATAATTAAAAGTAATGATAGTATTCCTAATACTCCGCCCACTAAGAATAATAACATTAAAATTGAGTGGGGTAAAAACATATTGAATGATAGTTTATATCTTGGTGCTAGAAATGGTGCTGTAACTCAAATAATTGAAACAGGAGCAGAATTGCCTTATATTTCAAAAATTATGTTTGGATTTAGAATAGAACCAAATCAACAACGAATTGCTATCCCTATACAAAGCAGGAATTTAGATGGAACTTATAGAACTATTGCAAGTGGAAATATATATTTTAAAGGCAAATATCCACGAGGCACTTTTGTAGCATTTAAAGTTCATATGGGAACCAACAAAGTAATTACAATTAACGCTTGGACAAGCAATGATGAAAAGGGTATTGATAAGATAGAAAATGGGTTTGTTGAAATTGCTACTGAAAACGGAAAAAATTCAGCGAGAAAATATAAATTTACTCCTCCAATTGGGACTTCTTTAAATGCTGTGGCAGAAATTAGTAGACTTATACAGTTATGTGATAAAATGACAAAAAATAAACCGCCTAATGTAGATAAAACATTAACTTATAAAATTTCTAATCTAGTTAATAACATTTATCAAGCTCCAAATAAAGCTGATTTTAAACCTTTAATTTTAAAAATATTAAATGAAACTACAAATGACGAAACAAAAATGCGTTTTATAATTATGGCAAGAAAAATAGGAACTATATGGACAGACGCAGAAAAAAAACAAATCGCAAAAATTTGTATGACGCAACTAGGAGGTGAATTTTATCAATTGAGCGTTATAGGTAAACAAGTGACTACTAACATTCAAGCTATATTCACTTTAGGTATGTGTGCAGATAAAGCAGATTTATTAAAACTTGAAAAAATTTGTAGACAACCTAGATATTTAAGAGCATGTTTATATACTTTTGCAAAAACAAAAACAAACATTGACTGGTTAATAGAAGAATTTTATAAAAGTGTTGCTCAAGTCAAACAAGGTAAAGTTGACTTAATTCAAGACACTGCTCATGCAATAGGAGTTTCTTTAAAAGATAATAGTATAGTTGCTCCTGAAATAATGGAACAAATTGTTATAAAATTAGTTGATGCAATTAAAACAACACATTTAAATGATTGTGGACTAATTTCTTGTATTCTTGCACTTGGTTGTATTTGTGATCAAAGAAACAATGCAAATAATATTCAGCAAACTACTTTATTAGATGTGAGAAATATATTAAATATATTAGAACAATACTATGATTCTTTTATTACTAATAGATGTATGAAAATGCGAGATATTGCAATTAAATTAATTGATGGCACTAGATTAGAAATAAATGAAGAAGAATATTTGCTAATTAAATTAGAAAATGTTGACTAAATTAAAACCACCATCCAATTAGGACAGTGGTAAAAAAGTAGGGAAAATACCTACTTTTTTTAGTTGTATGATATTTGTAACCATTCAAGAGCTAAGTTTATCCAACTTGCAACATGAGCATTTAGTTGTTTTTTATGCGTTGCACTTTGGTGATTTGCAAGGCTTAACCCATGATCTCCATAAGGGTAAATATGAAGTTCAAATGGAATTTTCTTATCTTTTAGAGCTTGTGCAAACATAAATGTATCATTTACAGGAACTATTGTATCATCAAGAGTATGCCATAAAAATGTTGGTGGTGTATTTTTAGTTACATATTTGTCTAATGAAGTATTATAATATTCTGTTCTTGATGGTTCTATATCTATATCTTCTACCACAAAGTTCGGTGGCATGTGAGGTTTCATATCAATTAATGAATATCCTAAAATCATTTTATTTGGATAACAATCTTGAGATTTAATATTTAGCTCTTTTTCAATAAATTTACTATTCCATAGTGTTCCTAAACTTGCACATAGATGACCACCTGCTGAAAAGCCACATATAGTAATATTATTTGGATCTATATAATATTTCTGAGCATTCTTTCGTACATAAGCTACTGTAGCTGCTAATTCTAAAACTTGTTGTGGATATTGTGTAGGTAAAACACTATATCTCAACACAAACACATTATATCCTTCTGATAAAAATTTTAAGGCTATTGGTTCTGCTTCTCTGTCTGATGTATATTGATAAGCTCCTCCTGGGCAAATAATGATACATGGACGCATATTGTGCGTATCATATGCCTTACTTTTATATTGATTATATACTTCCACCATTGAATTAGCTCCTGTTACCGCTAATGATGGATAAATTTCACTTAAATTTAATAAACCTTTCATAATAACCTCCAAAATATTTTTATACTTTAATTATTAGAAATATTTGTGAAGTTGACAAGGTTCAATTGTAAAATATTATAAATTTTAAATTTGTTTATCTATATATATATTTTCTTTCCATCAATTTATTTTATTCAGTTATCCTATACAAATAATGTATATGCTTGTCTTTTTTTGAGTATAATATTTTTAGATTTATCCTCTCTATACATTATTATAAAAGTGCATTTTTAACGACTGAAACTTCCACTGATGTAATAACTAATAACTATGAAAAATATCTATATTATAAAAAAAGGAGGTTATTATAAATTATGACAAAATCAAACTATGATGTAATAGATATTAAGCAACTAAAAAAATTAATACGTACTAATAATTATAAAGTATATATATGGGGTGCTTATGAGATTGGTCAATCATTATATAAATTAATGGAAAAAGAAGATATAGCAAATTTTGTATTAGGTTTTTGTGATTCATCACCTGAAAAACTAGCACATAAATTTTGCGGATTAGAAGTAAAAAAATATGAAGATTTACCTAAAAATGATAATATTTTATATATTATAACATCAGGATCTAATGGAACAATTTTATATGATATTATTAAGCAGGATGGTGGTTTAGGAATTATTTTTGACTTACTAACACTTTTAAAATATTTTGAATTACCAATTCTTTGGCGAGTAGATAAAATAATAAATGAAACTAAAAAATACTTAATGACAGAAAAGAAATATATTGACGAAATTATTTATTTAAAAAATTTATGGGCAGATGAAAAATCAAAAAAAATATTTGAGGCTATAATTAATTTTAGAGAAACTAAAAATACAACAGATATATTTAACTATTTAGATTCTGCTAAATTACAATATTTAGATCCAATAATACCTTTTAGAGATAAAGAAGTAATATTAGATGTAGGAGCTTATACTGGTGATACCTTACAAAATATACAAAATAGTTTTAAAAATAAAGGGTTACAGTTTGCTCAATATATTGCGTTGGAACCCATGGAAAATGCATATAATGAACTTAGCAATTATGTACAAACACAAAAATTTAAAAACGTTAAAATTATAAATAAAGGTGCTTGGAATAAAAAAGAAACTTTATCCTTTGATGTCAATTCTGTAAGGTCACAAATTAACTCAGCAGGTGAGGTTAAAATACAAACAGATACTATTGATAATATTTGTAAAAATACTAACATCACATATCTTAAAATGGACATAGAAGGTGCTATGCAAACTATTATAAGAGATAATCCCAAATGTGCAATTAGCGTTTATCATGAATGGGATGATTTAATTTTAATTCCTTTATATCTGCATAAGATAAATCCAAAATACAAATTATATTTAAGATTTTATACGTTAACTTTAGATGACGTAATATGTTATGCATTATAAATTTTTGAAAAGACCACATTAAATGGTGGTCTTTTATTATAATATTTATTCTACATTAGGTCTATCCTGATCAGCATCAGCTTTAAAAAATAATGTACCTTCTTTTTGATAATGAACCCATATATCAATATTTTGTTGCAAAAATGGTTCAAAATAATTTGGTATAATATTAATATCATTTTCTAATTTTTGAATAAAACCTGCTTCTAAAATATATTGTTTTTCAAAGCCATATTCATAAAAATCTATATATTCATAATTATTTGTTATTAACATTCTTTGTAAATTTTCTCCAATTAATGCAAATAAATCATGCTTACCTAAATAATCAACTATTCTTAATATCGCTCTATTTTTGACTTTAACCTTTCTAATTACTATAACTGCTTCTACTAATACATTTGGAGCTTTAATTCCAAATAATTGATATTTATATATTGGATGATTATAATATCTGTGTTCGATATAACCTGCATCTTTTCTAGGAATTTGCTTATAATTAGATATATCAAAATTATTTTTAAATTCTTTTATATTATTTAAAGGAATTAATTCAACTTTAGTTTCATTCACAATACACTCAAATTCTCTAGACTTTATTTGAGCAATATTAAATTCAGTCAATTGTGAATTTAACATATAAAAATGGAGCATTTTAGAACATGTGTCTTTAAATATTTTTGTTCTAAGTGGTATAGTTGTTTTTTGATTAATACCACAACCTATTTCAAATCTACATTTAGTTAAATCAAATATACGTTTAGCTATTTCAACACCCAAAAATGGAAGATTATTTTGCTCATCTTTTACTTTCCATATACTACCCCAAATGTCTAATGGTGTACCTTCTCTTGAGCATTTTAAAAATCCTAACATGCCCTCTATAGTATTAGTAGATTTTTTGACAGCTACTACTATATTAATTTGATTGCCTTCTCTAAATTCGTATTCAAATAACATTTTGTTATGCCCTAAAATATGTCCTTTTTTCCAATAAGTATCTATAAAATTCATTAATTCAATTTCATCATCTATTGTAGCTAGTCTAATATCATATATTTTATCAAACTTTGTCATAAACGTTTCTCCCAACATCATTACAATCTATTCTTGTTAAAGTATATCGATTTACATAACTTACTTGTGTTATTCGGTCACCTACCGTCCAAGCCAATTTTATGTCATTTTTTTCTAATATGTCTAAAGTGTTTTGATTATATGCTCCATAAGGATAACATAAAGTTTTATATTTAGGATTAATCCCTATAGTTTCAAGATAATCAAATGATTCTAATATTTCTTTTTCCTGTTGTTTGAATGATAAAGTATCTAACCACTGATGAGTATAAGTATGACTAGATATATGCATCCCATTCTTTTGCATTTCTAGCAATTGATCTATATTCATATAAATTTCTTTACTTAAATCCGTCATATTCTTTGAAGTAAAATTTTCTTCCAGTAAAGATAAGCAAATTTTTTTTCGTAAATTATAAGGTAATACTTTTTGGAGCATTCTTTTTATAAAAATAACTTCTTTTGTATCCCATCTATTTAATTGCTCATAGGTCTTTTTATAAGCGGCTAGATCTAATAAATTATATTCTTGTTTATATTTATCCACATAAAAACACAACCTATTATAGATTTGCTTCACATCACCTGTAGCTAAAGTATAATGGATTTTATTTACATCCAATATAGTATTTTCTTTTAAAGTTTCTATAGAGACATAGAATGCACCTCTAATATTATTTTTTTTTAATATTGGATATACATTTTCATAATGGTCTATATATCCATCATCAAAAGTAAATATAGCACTATTAGGAGGAAGAGGTTTTTCGTCGTAAATACAATCTACAATATCTTCAATAGATACAACATTATAATGAGATTTGATAAAATTAACTTGATTAATAAACTCTTTAATATCCATACCTTTTATTTTAGGATATTTTGTTGTAGAAAAATCTTTTATATAGTGATACATGATTGCTGTTAACATGTCTAATTCCTTTCAATTACAAACTAGGGTCTATTTGAATCGGTATCTACTTTAAATAACAAATACCTATATTTTTGCACAAAAGGTTCAAAATAATTGGAAATAATATTAGATTTATCCTATAAAGTTGCAGGTTTTATTTTAAATTCAGTTTCCAATTTTTATTTTCTCTTTTTAAATCGAAAATAATTGCTATTTAATATTATCTCTCAAATTAAAAAAATTATTCTTAAACAAAATTTTATCTTCACTTTGTAAAATTTATGTTAAATCACAAAAAATGTACGACTGTATCCTTGTATTTTAGTATAAACTTGCATAGAATATTAATGTCATCAAAATAAATTTGTGGAGGAAACTATGAGAAAACTATTTGTATTACTTATGGCAACAGGGTTATCAATTGGAACATTAACAGCTTGTAGTAAAGAAGTTGTACCACCAGTAACTATAATTGATAGTGATAATCAAAATGAACTTCAAGTAATTAAAACATTATCAATAGGATTTGTTCCGTCAAAAGAACCAGATCAAATTGTTACAGCAACAGAGCCATTAAAAGAAATGTTAAAAGCAGAGCTATTAAAACAAGGTTTTAAAGTAGAAGATGTAAAAATAACTGTTGGAACAAGTTATGAAGCAGTTGGAGAAGCATTAAGCGCAGGAACAGTAGATGTTGGTCTTATTCCTGGTGGTACATATGTATTATATGACCAAGATGCGGAAGTTATTTTAACAGCAACAAGAGCGGGGCTTAATAAAGATTCCGATGATCCAAAAGATTGGAATGATGGCTTACCAACAGAAATTACAGATGACCAAGCAAATTCATATCGCTCATTAATAATTTCTGGTCCATCTGAAAAAGGTAAAGAGCTCGCTGCCAAAGTCAATGCAGGTGAAGAGCTAACTTGGGAAGATTTAGATTCTGCCAACTGGACTATTATGTCAACTACTTCTCCAGCAGGTTATATATACCCTTCATTATGGCTACAAGATAAATATAATCATGGTTTAACCGATCTATCAAGTGTAGTTCAATCAGATTCTTATGGAAGTGCTATGGCAAGACTTGCTTCTGGTCAAATTGATATTGTTCTAGTTTATGCTGATGCAAGACGAGATTATGAAGATAGATGGATAAATGATTTTGACAAGGATAACACAATTTGGGAAGAAACAAATGTAATAGGAGTAACTGCTCCAATTTATAATGATACCGTGAGCGTTAGTAAATATTCTGACAATATGGAAATAGATGGTTTACAAGAGGCTATTGAACAAGCGTTTATTAACATAGGAAATACACCAGAAGGTAAGGAAGTAATTGCTATTTATAGTCATGATGGATATCAAGTTGCCGATCCAGTGGACTATAATGAAGAGCGTAAAGCTCAAGAATTAATTAGAACGCTTTCAAGACAATAAGTCGAACATGTATGTGTCGTAAACGAAATGGAGCGTAACAATGATAAAATTTGAAAATGTTACTAAAATATATCCAAATGGTTATACTGGTTTAAAAGATATTTCATTAACAATCGAGCAAGGTGAATTTGTAGCTATTATAGGTCTTTCTGGAGCTGGTAAATCCACTTTAATTAGAACAATAAATAGAGTACATGATATTACTAAAGGAAAATTAACAGTCAATGATATTGATGTTAACACATTAAAAGGAAAAGCTTTAAGAAAATTTAGACGTGGGATAGGTATGATTTTTCAATCGTTTAACTTAGTAACTAGAACTTCTGTTATTAAAAATGTATTGACTTCTAATGTACCTGACTTACCTTTTTGGAGAGTACTAATAGGAGCTTACCCCAAAAGTCAGAAAATTGCTGCTCTTGAAGCACTAGATAAAGTAGGAATACTTGATAAAGCTTTTGTACGTGTAGACCATCTATCAGGAGGGCAACAACAACGTGTGGCGCTCGCAAGAACTTTAGCACAAAATCCCCAAATTATTTTAGCTGATGAACCAGTTGCAGCATTAGACCCTATTACTGCTAAACAAGTTATGAATGATTTTAAACGTATTAACAAAGAAATGAATATATCAATATTAATAAATATACATCATGTTGACTTAGCTCTTGAATATGCAGATAGAGTTATTGGAGTTAAAGCAGGCGAAATTGTATATGATGGCCCGAGTAATCAAGTTGACCAATTAGTTTTAGACAATATTTATGGTGGTCAAGAGATTGGTAAAATGGGGGCTTAAAATATGAAATATACATTGTCTAATGGTAAGCAAGTAGAACAAAAACGTTCCAAAACAATCTTTATAGTTTTAGCTGTAATTGCAATGTCTTGGATTTCTGTGGTAATGACTGATTTCAGTTTTAAAGTTTTATTTGAAAGAGGAAAAAGATTTTTTGATATATTAATATCTATGTGGCCACCTGATATTGGTTATCTAAAATTTATATGGACTCCACTTTTTGATACGATAAAAATGTCGCTTTTAGGTTCAGCCATTGGCTCACTTTGTGCCATACCTTTTGCTATACTTGCATCGAGCAACATTATACACAATAAAATAATAATATCTATTATAAGATTATTTTTGAGCTTAGTTCGTACTTTTCCAACTTTAGTTGTAGCTCTTATTGCAACATATATTGTTGGTCTTGGTACTCTTGCTGGCACAATAGCCATTGCAGTTTTTACATTTGCATATGTTGGGAAAATTTTATACGAGCAAATTGAAACTGTAGATATGGGACCATATGAAGCCATAGAATCTTTTGGAGCGACAAAATTAATGGCATTTACAGCTGGAATTTTGCCACAAATTCTGCCTAGTTATATAGCAAATTGTCTGTTTTGCTTTGAAGGTAATGTAAGATATGCTGCTCTTTTAGGGTATGTTGGAGCAGGGGGTCTTGGTTTAATTCTAAATGAAAAAGTTAGTTGGCGAGAATATCAAAGTGTTGGTATGATTTTAGTTGCATTATTTATTTCAGTAATGATTATTGAAGCTATTAGTCATTATTTACGCAAAAAGTTAACTTAGAAAGAAAGGAATGAATATTATGACTAATGTAATTAAACCAAAATCAAATATTATAGATAAACTAAATACTGCGCCAAAAACGTGGTCTTTTCAACTTAGTTGTCTAATAGTCTTTGTAGTACTTATGATTTGGTCTTCAACTACTTTAAAGTATAAGGGTGCTCCAAATGGAATGAGCATAGTACAAAGTATTATAAGTGGAATATTTGCTCCAGATGCTCAATTACTATTTAACCTTACAACTAGTGGTGTTCCATATTTATTATTACAAACAATATGTATTGCATTTTTAGGTACAATTGTTGGAGCTATTATTGCAATTCCATTTGCATTTATTAGTGCTACAAATTTAGTTCCAAGACCTATTGCAATAATCGGAAGAGTTATTATTATGGCTATTAGAACTGTTCCAGCTTTCATATATGCTCTGATGTTTATTCGTGTAACAGGGCCAGGACCATTCGCTGGACTTATGACAATGGCTGTTTGCTCAATTGGTATGGTATCCAAAATGTATATAGAAGCCATAGAAGATTTAGACATTAGAATACTAGAATCGCTCGATGCCTGTGGTTGCACAATGTTTCAAAAAATTAGAGTTGGAATTTTACCACAACTTATGCCCGATTTTATCTCTACAATTATTTATAGATTTGATATGAATTTGAGAGATGCAACTGTACTTGGTCTTGTCGGAGCAGGAGGCATTGGAGCTCCACTTATTTTCGCAATGAATGCTTATAAATGGTCAGAAGTTGGTGCAATTTTAGCTGGACTAATTGTCTTAATTTTAATAATTGAAATTATTTCTAGCAAAATTCGTACAAAACTTGCAAGAGGGTAAAAAGATAAGGAAAAGTAAATAGACCTCTTGTGTTAAAAGAGGTCTGTAGTCATATCATCATTAATGCTATTTACTGGCGCTAGTTCGCTCCAGTCACAATTTGTTTTATTAATTTTATATTTTCCATCAACTATCATATAATTTTCATCTAAATCTTCTACTGTAATATTTTTTGCTTTAAAATATTCAATAATTCTTTGTTGGTTATCTTGCATCTAAACATCTACTCTTTCTATTTATAATATTGAAATTTTTATACTTTTTTATCTCCAAATCTTCTAAAAATTGCTGGAGCATTAATATCAGAATCCATTTTAATTTTTACAATTTGTTGTGGATGTGGAGCAGATTCTATTAGCTCATCTTTTTCGTTTGTCATACTATCTATTTTAAAAGAAACCACTGGAGCTTTTGGAGATAATATTTCTAAGGTATCTCCCACTGAAAATTTTAAACGTTGCTCTATTGTAGCTATTTTTGTTTCCTTATTATAATCAATTAATATCCCGCTAAATTCATAATTTCTCACATACGAATTATGTGTATATGTTTGATCATCTGAAGTCGTTTTACCATTATAAAATCCTGTTGTAAATTCACGATGACTTGCTTTTCCTACTTCTTCTAAAAAGTATTCTTTTTTCTGCTCATATTCTTCAGGAGAGCGTAAATACGTATCTATCGCTTCTCTGTAGGCTTTTGTAACTGTCGCTACATAAAGAGGTGTTTTCATTCTACCTTCTATTTTAAAGCTCCTAATACCAGCTTCTATAAGTTGTGGCAAATACTCTATCATACATAAATCTCGAGAATTATAAATATATGTGCCTCGCTCATCTTCTTCAATTGGCATATATTCATTCGGTCGTTTTTCTTCTAAAACACGATAGTTCCAACGGCAAGGTTGAGCACACTCACCATGATTTGCATCACGTTTTGTGAGATAATTACTAAGGAGACATCTTCCAGAATAGGCCATACACATAGCTCCATGAACAAATGCCTCAATTGGAATATTATTTGGAATATGTTCGTAAATTTCTTTTATTTCTGTAAATGAAAGCTCTCTTGCAACAACAATTCGCTTTGCTCCTTGCTCAATCCAAAAATTAGCACTATGATAATTTGTGTTATTAGCTTGTGTTGATATATGGATTTCAAGATTTGGCACAGTCTTTTTTGCAACACTAAATACTCCAGGATCTGCAACAATTACTCCATCTGCACCTGCTTGCTCGATAAATTTAAAAAATTTTTCCATTCCTTCAAAATCATTATTATGAGCAAAAATATTAGCTGTAATATATACTTTGACATTTTTTCCATGAGCATATTTAATAGCTTCTTTTATTTCTTCATCAGTAAAATTTTTTGCTTTGGCACGTAGCCCATACGCTCCACCACCCATATATACAGCATCTGCACCATATTCAACTGCTGCAATAAGTGTTTCCATTGAGCCTGCTGGAGCTAGTAATTCTATCATTTTTTCACCTATTTCTTAAAACTAATTGAAATGCCATCTCCTATAGGAATAACGGATGAACTCAAATGTTCATCGTGAGTTATTGCCCACAAAAACTCTTTAAGACGACGTTGTATTGTTCTATTTTTTCTATCTATACTATATCTGGATTTTGCTACAATTCCATTATGCAATATATTATCTGCTATCAAAATACCATCTTTTTTTAATATCCTAATAGAATTTTGGAGCAAATTGATATACTGACCTTTGGCACAATCCATAAAAACTACATCATATTTTGAGCTTTCTAAAGTTTGCAAAATATTTAATGCATCTTCATTTAAAATAGTAATTTTATCTTGTAAATTTTCTTTTTTTATATTATCTAATGCAATAGAAACTATTTTTTCATCACGCTCAATTGTAGTTATTAAAGCTGATGTAGTTTTTGCCATATGAATTGCGGAATAACCAACATTTGTCCCTATTTCAAGAATTTGAGCAGGTTGTTTTATTGATAATATAACTGTTAATAAGCTTGCAACTTCAGGCTTAATAATTGGATATGGAGCATTATTAATAGCAATCTCTTTTTCAATTTCAAATAATACACCAGTTCTTTCCGTTCCTAGAGCTCTAATATATTGAGTTATATAATCGTTTACAATTTCATTAAACATCTACTATTTCACAGCTTTCTAAGCTCCTTGCAATCATTTCTTCTAAATCAGTAAGAGCTAATTCTGATTTCTTAATATATTCCAATTTTGGCTTTGTTTCTGGATGTTTTGGTACAAAAATTGTACAACAGTCTTCATATGGTAAAATCGAAGTGTTAAAAGTATCAATTTGTTCAGCAATTTTAATAATATCTATTTTATCAAATCCAATTAATGGCCTAAAAACTGGTCTATCTGCTGCTTCATTTGTAACAACAAGGCTATGAAGCGTTTGGCTTGCAACTTGTCCAATACTTTCACCTGTAATTAGAGCTTGTGAACCATTTTTAGCAGCAATTCGCTGAGCAATTTCCATCATAATACGGCGCATTATAATTGTAAGCTGATTTATTGGACATCTATCTTGAATAGTAGTTTGTATTTCTGTAAAATTTACAATATGAACACGCATACTACCAGTATATACTGCTAATTTTTTTGCCAAATCAATAACTTTTTCTTTAGCTCGTTCTGAAGTAAAAGGTGGGCTATGAAAATATACTGCATCAATTTCAACGCCTCGTTTTGCTATCATCCACCCAGCAACTGGACTATCAATTCCACCAGAAAGAAGCAAAGTAGCTTTACCATTTGTTCCATATGGCATTCCACCTGCTCCTACGCTTGTAGTTGAATATACATAAACTCCATTTCTAATTTCAATTGTTAGTATAACTTGTGGATTTCTTACATCAACTTTTACTTTATCTCCTAATTTATTTAATATAAATTCACCAATTTTAGCACTTACTTCCATTGATTTAATAGGAAATCTTTTATCAGCTCTTGTTGTTTTAACTTTAAAAGTAACAAAACCTTGCTCCGAGCATATATTTTTCATATGATAAAAAGCAAGTTCTTCTATTGCTTCCATTGAAAGCTCATCTTTTCTAGTTCCATAGGATACACCAATA
>LJHE01000083.1:0-7500 GCA_001983555.1 Candidatus Epulonipiscioides gigas | reverse complement strand
ATGCACCAATTGAAGTTAATCCCCAAGCTTCAAATCTTGTAGTTGCATTTTTTCCCCATTCTTCAAGCCAATTATCTCCATATCGTCTTTCTAAATTAGCTTCATAGAATGGAAAACCATCTCCTGCTTTAACTCCTGATGGTGGAGATAACGTATTTTGGAGTCTGTCATAATGGTCACCAAGCTCCCCGTCTTTTGCTGGCAATTCTTCATACATATATTCACGTCCACTTATCCAAGTGCTCATACCATCAAGACGTACTATTCCAAATCCTGTTGAGAAAAATGGATATCCATCAGGATCAATTAATGTCCATTTCCCATCAATTTTAGTAGTATAAAACTGACCTGTTGATTCTTGTCTTAAATCTTCATTTTTATATCCACCATATTTTGAACGATCTTTACGAGCAAGACTTTCTTCTACCCAAATAGCATTTTGAGCATCTTCTAGTGCAAATCTTTCATGCATCTCTTCTTCTGAATGAGTTTTTGTAGGCCAATCTGCTTTTGTATATTGTCCAAATTTATCAACTATATTAGAATAAACATTTTCTGGATTTAAAAGAGGGTTTGGTACCACTCTAAAGTTATCAAATATGTAGTAACCTACGCCATCAAGTGAATATCTAAGAGATATACTAGAAATTGTAGATGGGTCAAAATTAGCTCCGCCCCAACCGCTTCCCATTACCATTCCGTTTTCTCCAACAGGAGAAGGTAACATATCTGCTCCAAGACTATATTGCTCTTTATCTAAAACACAATATACAGTTTTAGTAGTATTTCCTTCTATATTTTGCTGATAAGAAATACTTCCACCATCGTATTTAAATGTAGTTACTAATCTACCTGCTTCAGCTACGGGATTTGTTACATCATATGCTAAAATCATTCTATCATCACTAAAATCCCATTTACTGCCATCTGCTGGAGCTAAAGTTACATTTGCACTTGAACCTTCTTCATATCTTACTTTTAATGAAACTTCTCCATCAGTTGCATAGTCATTTGAAAACTCATGATGAACACTACCCCAAACTCCTGTGCTTGCAGTTATCTTTATTGGAGCTTCTCCTTCTTCAAAAGAAATAGTTTTAAATGAATGTGATAAAATTTCTTCATCTGTTACAGCTGTATCTGCTAAAGTTGGAATAGCAGTACTTAATATAGATAAAGACATAATTGCAAAATATTTTTTGAACATTTTAAATCCTCCTTTATTATATATAAAAAAAGGCATAAAACACCGAGTGATTTATGCCATTAAAGTGCTTCTTAGTTTAAGTTAAAGCTAAAGTTTAAATCTTTTGAGATATCAACATCTGTTTCAGGCATAATAAATTTTAAAGTTGCAGTTTTGAGCTCACCAAGAGGAGTATCGTCCATAAATGTTATAGAAGCAGTTGGAACAATAATTTCAATATTTTTATTAGCTTCTATATTATTAGTTACAGTAACAGTAATTTTAGTTTCACCTTTACCATTTTTAATATAATAATCATCTTGAAATTTAATCAGTAAATTTACAATTTTACCTGCCTCGATATCATTTATAGTAGTTGGAATAACTAGGCAATTTGTAGGAATTCGTTTATCTTGCATAAGAGCAACTTCCAAATTATTTTTAACATTTACATAAGGTTGTATATTATCAGATGATATTGAATTAAGATTAATAATAGAATATGTTTTTTCTATAGCCTGCTCTGGATGTAGCACATCAAAAATAGGAAGCTCTGATATATCAAAGTCTTCTGTTGTCATAACTTTTTCACTAGATGAATAACCTTCTGGAAGAACCATTTTATAAAATCCTGATGCATAAGATGATGCCCACATTACATTAGGGTCAACAGGATCAAACATTACTTCAGTAGTTCTATTAGGATTTCCAATACCATTATTAATTTTGATCCAACTTGCTCCTGAATCGGTTGTCATAAACATACCTTCGTTTAATCCTCCGACAACACCAGAACCACCCATTGTAATAACCATTCTATCTTCATTATTTGGGTCAACAGCTGTGTCAATTATAAATCTACCACTAAATCCTTGTGTCCAAGTTGCTCCGTTGTCATCACTATAATACATTCCACCTTCACATAATTCAGGGTCTGATGTACCAAATCCAGTAGAAATAATAATTCTTCCGCTCGGAGCAACAGTAATATCGTTGACGGAATTTACACCTTCTGGGATTTGCATTTTAGTCCAATTTTGAGCTCCATCTATTGATTGATATAATCCACCATTTTCTCGCATTGAAGCAGCATAAATAGTTTTATGGTCATTACTAAATGCTAATGCATTTATATCTGCTGGAAATGCATCAATTCCATTATTCATAACATTCCAAGTTACACCACCATCTGTAGTTTTATATACACCACGCTTTTCATCTTCAAGAGACATTTTAGATTTTGTATCATTAATTGTTTTAACAGGAATTGCAAAATACATAGTATCAGGATTATTTTTATCAATGAGCAAACTATATGCTTTAATTGACTCTGACATATCTACATCAAAGATTTTAGATATACTTTCCCAATCTTGCCCCCTATTAGTTGATTTCATAAACTCCCCTCTGTGGTCTAATCTATCTACTACACAATAAATCGTATTTGAATCTTCAGGATGAAATGCAATTGCAGCTCCAGGACAGGAAACCTGATTTTCAATGTCAATACGCTCCATTGGAATAGCTTCTGTATCTAAATGAGAATAGTCAACTTCTGTATTAAGTTTCCAAAGTCCTGTTTCACCTGAAATAAATAAAACTTCATCTGTATCAGGATTTGAAAATACATATTTGCCTGGTACATTACTATCTCCTCGACCAATCCAAACATCATCAGCAACTTCAATAGCATCCACTTGTGTCCAAGTTCTACCACCATTACGTGATGCAATTCGTGATTTAAACACGTGAATCATAAGAGTTTTGCCATCTGGACTTACATTTAAGCATTGATATGCAAGCATTGGATATGAACCATCAAACATCCATGACCAATCTTCTTCTCCTCCTACATAAACATTTCTGGTTGTAAGATCTACATCGCTCGGAGCATATTGTGATTTCCAATACTCGGAATTTTCTTGATAACCTACTCCAATTCTGGTTGAATTGAACCAATTTGCTCCACCATCTTCAGAAATCCAAACACCTTCTGGTTCAACTCCATTTTCTTTACGACCACAGTTCACAACATATAAAATATCAGGATTTTGTGGATTAATTTCAACCTCTGTAAAGCTTGGCAATAATTTTTCAGGGATTTTTATTTCTTCAGCAGTTTGATTTCTATTGTTAATTCCAAACCATTTACCAATTCCAACATTGTAGCCTTGTACTGTACCACTTCCATTTGTATCTCTAAATGGAGCGTAATCAACCATTAGTCCCTCATTTAAACTAACCCAAGTTTTACCTTCATCTAAACTTTTGTAAACTCCACCACTTGTATGAGTTAGTGTACTATTCTCATCTTTAGCCCAAATAGTAAGAAGAGCTGTGACAAGAGTTACTTGTTCTGTTTCCCAATCATAATGAAAAGCCATATCTCTTAAATAGACTTCATTTGAAATTGGATCAGCAAGACTATCATTTCTTGATTGATATGTATTACCAGCATCTTCACTTATAAAAACTCCATGAGATGTTGCTACATATAATATATTTGGTTTTTTAGGATGTATAAAAATATGACCAATTTCAGCATTCTCAGGTAAGCCATTAGAATGTTCTGTCCAAGTTTTGCCACCATCTAAAGTTTTATATATGACACCACGTGGAGCTTCATTTTTATTAGGTTCTTGTCTGTTCTTATCTGTTCTTGCTATTTTTCCAAGCCACATTCCACCTGCTCCAACATACATAATATCATCATTTATTCTATCTATTGCTAATGCAGAAGTTGGAATAGTTTCAGTCCATTGATGTGAAAATTGATGTTCTGCAAATGGTCGCCAATTTTTTCCTTTATCATATGTAACAAACAATCCAGTTTCAGTTACCGCAATACCATAATTTTCATTTTGTAGAGAAAACTGCATTTGATGCGCCATTGAAAGTGATGGGCCATATGTATCCTCGTCTGAAATAGTTTCCCAAGTATCAATACTGCTCATATTATCTGTTGACATATAAGAAGTTTTCATATTTTGTAATACATAAATATAATCAGGGTCTGTTGGATGAAAAAATGTTGGGTCTGCTCCACCTTGACTACCTGCTGAAATTTGTATCCATTCAATTTCTTCTGTGGAATTAATTCGTCTTGTTTGTAAATCTTCTTCAAACTGCTCCGTTCCAGATATAACTGAACCAGTAACAAATGGCATACCTTCTATATTTGTTGCTAAAATTGGTAGTGAGCTGCTAAATATCATAGCACTTGCCATAAGTTTTTTAAATAATTTCATTGTAATAAATCCCCCTTTATAATTTGCTCTTATCTATATATAAAGCTTTTTTTAGCATAACACATTTTAAATTATTTGTAAATATTTATTAATAAACTTTGAATTCAATTTAAAAATTTGTTAGCATTAACTGATATTATATTTATAAGCTTCTTATATTGAGATAACTAGTTGTTAAACATGGAAACTACTATTATAAATTAATAAAAAAATTATTTGTTTTTCTTTTGCTATATATCCATTTCTAATTTCTTAGATAAAAATTCCATACTAGCTTCTTTAACCTCACTTGATTTATTACCCCACCATATATAATGTCCCATACATTCTGTGCGTATTGCTTTAATATTAGGTACATTTTTTTCTAAATAGTTAAGATGCTCAATTGAAACATCTTTATCTAAAACAGAATGAATTGCCAGACAAGGTGTTTTAAGTTTTGTCAAATCAAGTTCTAAGTTTTGTGTCATCTCAACTTCTTTCATCATACCGTTATAAATATGACTCATTGGAGTCATTGACTTTATAAAACACATAAATTCAAGTTTTGTTTCTTTACATTGCATCAATTTCTTAGCCTGTTTTTTAATTTCAGTTTTATTCATAATAACGCTCGCACAAAAAAACTCTGTTATGGTAGTAATTGGCATAAATTGAGCAGATTTCATAATAAAATACGATATGATATCTTTCATATTGCTCCCCATCACAAGTTTTCCAATTGTAGAATTTGTTGCTTCAGAATTCGTAACATAACTTTTTGTAACTGCACTCCAAAGAAGCAACTTTTTAGCTCCATACTTCAATGCATACATTAGAGCAGAAACACCACCCATAGAAACTCCAAATATAAATACTTCTTTGATACCAAGAGCTTCTAAAACTTCGTGATATATCTCTACATGTGTTTTAAAATCTTCTGCTATAGGCAATTTATAATAACCATGACGATTTATGCAAATTACTCTATAATCTGTATGTGTCAGCCATTTAAATGCTAGTACACTATCAAATCCTACCCCTCCACCAGTACAAAAAAGTATAACTTCATTTTTATCAGGGTTTATATCAATATAAGAAACTTCTCCAAATGAAGTTTTCACTGTGGGAAAGCTATTTATTTCTTTTTCTCGCTTATACATAAAGTATTTATAATCCAAAATCAATAAAACAATAAAAATAATTATTATCACCTAAAACTCCTCCTTATATTTTTTTATATATTTTCATTTAAAATTATATTACATAAATTTGATAATAACTAGTACATTTTATAGGGCTTATTCATATTATACTATTAAATAACAAAATTAAATTAGTAAAGGATGTATATAAATGAATAATCTATCATCAATTTTAGGAAAATTATTATTAACAGGTCAAATATGTAACAAGGAAATTATTTTATCAAACCTTAATAAAGGTCAAGTAATTTTACAACTAGATAAAAAATATGTAGAAATGCTTTTTGGAAATAACAATAATCAAGATCCAGGATATGATGAGCAACCTGAGGCTGAAAACGGACATAATCATTTTACTTATGATGAGCAAGATAAGTGGCTATTTGAATCTGGTAAAATGCAATCTCCAATTAATATTGATACATTTACGATAGCTCCATCTATTAAATATAAGAAATTAGAATTGAATTTTAAAAATCAAGCAATGAAAATTGAAAATAATGGTCATACTATTGAATTAGCTATACCTGGAGAATCTATACTTATGAATCGTAAGTTTGCATTAAATCAAATGCATTTTCATTCTCCTAGCGAACATACTATTGATGGATTATATTCTGATTTAGAAGCTCATTTTGTTCATACAGGAGCAGATGGTAGGCTTGCTGTTGTAGGTGTATTATTTAATATTGGTCAAGAAAATTTAGCATTTGAAACTATATTAAACAAAATTCCACAAGGTAGCTCAGGAGCTGGGTTTAAAATAAATATAAGTGAGCTCTTACCGGAAGATAAAGCATATTATCATTATATTGGTTCTTTAACAACTCCTCCTTTAACAGAAAATGTTGAATGGTATGTTTTAGAAGAAAAATTAGAAATTTCTCAAGAACAATTAATTAGATTTCAAAAATATTATATAAATAATAATCGTAAGACACAACCATTAAATGGTCGCCCAGTTAATTACATTAATAATTAAATAATATTGTAAATTACTCCCTTTATCACTAATACTTAGAGAAGGGAGCTTCTTGCGTACTTACTAAAACTTTTAGGTATGTGAGCAAACTCTAAGGGCTGTCCAAGTACTGATTTTATTCATAAGGTGAGCTGTATTGTCAGCTCCCCTAGTTGTTATTATTTTAGAGCAAATCCAAATTTAAAGTCTTTTGAAAAATCTATATTGTGCTCTGGCATTACAAAATCAAAAGTCAACACATTAAGAGCTCCTATTGTTTGAGCATCTACAAAAATTTGTGTATGAGTTGCATTTAAAAGTTTTAAACCTGTTGGACTAGATACTGTAATTTCTAAATTTGTATTACCAGTTCCTCCTTGTATCGAATATGAGCTAAACATTTGTAATTGCATTGATACCGTAGTACCAGCTGGAATTTTAGATTCTGGAAGTATATTTTGTCCATTTGACAATAAATTTATTGTCATAGAAGAAGGTAATGTGCCTTTTGAAGTTATAAGTTTTCCTTCTAAAACGCTCGCATATTCAGAACTCTTTAGTGCTAAAAAAGATGGTTGACCTTCTTTTTTAGGAGCATTAATATTTAAAAGCGAAAATCCAGTACCAGTTGATTGTGCTGTTGGAGCAGGTATTGGTACATCTGTTGCACTAAATTTAAATTGTAAATCTTTTAATATATCTACATTTCCTTCTGGCATAACAAACTTTAGTGTTGGAGTTGTTAAAACACCAAGAGCATTTGCGTCTGTAAATTCTACCGATGTTACTGGAGTTATTAGCTCAATAAGTTTACCAGATGCTATATTATTTGACATTTCAATATTAATATACTTTTTGCCAACAGTTCAAGATTTTGCGAAAAATGCAAAATCCTATTTATATTAAAAATTTCTTAATAAT
>LJHE01000082.1 GCA_001983555.1 Candidatus Epulonipiscioides gigas | reverse complement strand
GATGATTTTATTTTTGAAGATGCAACATATTATGAAGATAATACAATTCCAGTAGACAATAGTGCCGAGCATAAAGACGCTTATGGAGCGATATTTAATGGCTTAAATGGAACAGTGACATGTATAGAAAATGATAATGAACTAATGCGTGGCAGGGTTACTTGTGATCCTAATAATCTTGAGCATTTTATGCATGAAGATGAGACAGCTCATTATTTAGTTGGTTATGAAATTGACTAGCTTGCTATGATGGATCAAGGTGAAGTTGGAATTGAAAAAGCAAAAACTATGATAGATATGATGGTTGAACTCGGATATAATGAAGTTATGATGAATGCTTTTGGATGGGATACTTCTTGGGCTAACGGATATTCAACAGATCCTAATGATAATCATAAAGGTTTTGACTTTGGACCAACACAGGATTTTCCTTGGAAAACTTTTGATGGATTTGTATTTACAGATGAAAATTATATTTATGAGAATAAAAATAAAATAGATTTTAGCCAAATGAATGAATCTTATTGGGCTAAAGTAGATGAAGTATTGCAATATATGACGGAAAAAGGTATAACTGCTCATATATTCTGGAAAGTTTATAATAAAGAGGTTATGTGGGCCAATAATGCTAATCGTGGAGCAAGCTATTATAATAACAATCCTTATGTAGACTTTGAAGACACTATGTATGCTCGATTTTTCCGTGACCGCTATGGAGCTTATAATGTTATATTTGATATGGGTAAAGAATCTTATAATCTAGGTGGGGTTGCTAATGCTTCAAGTCGATATCCAAATGGTATTCCACAAGGAGAAGGAAATGCGTTTTATCTTGATGCGATAACTCGTGAATTTAGAGATGGTAATGGTCATGATAGACTAATTACAACTCATGATTATGAGACATATATGCAATATCTAAAAGATGGAAAAGGTTCTGATGAAAATTATTCTATAAATGGTGATTATACAGATATGGCTGAAATATTTGTTGACCAAGGTCATAATAAAAATGGGGTAGGTCCAAGTTATAGTTATACACTGGGTTATAAAAATAAATTTCCGCTCATTCCTTTCTATCAGTCTGAAACTAATTATCAACATTCAAATTATGTGCCACATTATAACACCTATGGAGCAAGTAATGATGAAAAAACTCCAGAAGCTGCTATCCGTGATTATGCCGAAATTACAATTGCTGGTGGATATTGGGCTCATTATTACACTCTTCATGCATGGGATGTTGTTAAATATAACGAAAAACCTGAGCAACATGAATACTTTACAAACTTAGTGAACTTTATTAATGATAATGTAGGAGTTGCAACTTGGCAACAAATGACTCCACAAGCATTAAATGATACTGAAAATACCAGAGCTATAACAGATATCAAAGAGCAAAATGGATCTGCCAAAGTAGCTACAAGTATTCCAGGAAAAAATTATTTGGTGTATGTTGGATACGGTGTAGATGATAAAAATGTAACAAGACCAGATTATTTAAATTCTGTTACCATCAATTTTACAAATGTTGACTCAACCAAGCCACTAACAGGATATTGGTTTAATATTTTGACTGGAGAAACTATTAAATTAGAGAATGTCATATCTACCAATGGTGAAGTTACCTTTGAATACCCAACATTTAAACAAGCAGAAGATAAGCATGGTTCAGGTGATTCAGCATTTTTATATTTTGTGGCACCAGATGAGGCTGCATCTGGAAATATTAAGGCTATTGATACAATTGATGATATTTCAGTTAAATATGTTACTTCATTATCTGATTTAGAAAAATTGTTGCCTACAAGTATTGTTGTAACTGATGAAAATAATATAAAAGCTATTGTTAATATAGACTGGGATACAACGAATTATAACGGATCACCCGCAAATAATGCAAGTGAAACATATACTCTTAGTGGTACGCTTACAGACTTGCCTAATGGACTAACAAATGGAAATAATTTAAAAGCAACTATTAATGTAATTGTACGTGAATTTGTGCAAGAATATAATGTAGTGTTTAAAAATGGTGATACAATTGTAAATAATATAACTGTTGAAAAAGGTCAGCTAGTTACTAACCCAGCCGATCCAATAAAAATAGGTCATGTATTTGAGCACTGGTATATAACAGACGAGACGTTGCCATATAATTTTTCAACACCAATTACTAATAATTTAACACTTAATGCGACATTTAGAGCTCTAAATAAAACAAATGTAAATGTTGAAGTGTTGTTACCAGATAATACACCAGCAATTGGAGCAGTTGTTAGTTTAGAAGATATTGTTTCACTTGATATAATTAAAATAGGAACGCTTTCTAATGTTGTTGGGAATAGTGGTATTGTTACTTTTGCTGATGTTGCTGAAGGTAATCACAAAATAACAATTGAAATGGATAACAAAACTACTGTTGTTCGTAATATTGTTATAGAAGAAAATACAAAAGATAATGTAGAATTAATAGTATATGTAGTTCCATCAATTATAGAACCAGGTTTAACTAGGAACTATTATAAAGATGTTACTGACCTAAACTTTAGTCAATTGACTTCTATAGAAACTGCTCAAAATGTCAAAGAAGAGATTAATTTTAACTGGGGGACTACTGAACCAATTATAGGTGTTAATGACAATTTTGGGGTACAATATACTGGTCTAATTTATATTCCTAAAGATGGAGAATATAAATTTAGAATTGAAGCTAATGATGATTATGAATTAACAATCGGAGATAATCATTATATAGATAAAGTACTTGGTGCAGATGTTGCCAAAGAAACTCATACTGTCACTTTAACACAAGGATATCATAAATTTGACTATAAAGTTCGTGAAATTTCTGGAACTTGTCAAATGAAAATTTGGTGGACAGTTCCTGGTGAAATAGAAACAATTATACCATCATCAGCATATTTCTCAGGTAGTTCAGCTAGTAAAATAATCACTTATGCAGAAGCTCTTGCAAGCAAATCTCTACCAGTTGGAACTCCTTTTCAAGATGCATCAATTCATCAAGGAGCATATGAAGTAATCTTTAGCGATGGTACAACTGGAAATGCTAATGTTATTTGGGATCAAGTTGGTTATGGACAAAATAATAATATAGCTGGAGAATATGTAACGACTGGTACGCTCAGTGGTACTGATATAGAAAATCCTGGAGATATAAAAGCTAGTATCAAGATTACTTTTATAGAAGATGAAATTAATCCAGAGCAAACAGCAGTTGATGAGGCAAAAGTAAATCTTCAAGACGCTCAGTATTCTTTAACACAACAAGAGCATAATACTACTGATACGGCAAAAGTAGCTATATTAGCTCAAGTTAATAAATTATTAGAAAATACAGGTATCACCACTGTAATTAATCAAACAGGTTTTAGTGCTGCACAATCAGGAACTGCATCTAATAAGTCTGGTGTTAATGGAAATTATAATTTTACTGTTACTCTTACAAAAGGGTCTTCGACTGCAACCACAGCTGAAAATAGTGCAACTATTGCGGCTACACCATATGTAGAAAATATTGACCCTGACCAACTAGCAGTTGATACAGCTAAAATAAATCTTCAAGATGCTCAGTATTCTTTAACACAACAAGAGCATAATACTACTGATACAGCAAAAGTAGCTATATTAGCTAAAATCAATACTTTATTAAAAGATACTGGAGTAACAGCTACAATCAATCAAACAGGTTTTAGTGCTGCACAAGCAGGAACTGCATCTAATAAGTCTGGTGTTAATGGAAGTTATAATTTTACTGTTACTCTCACAAAAGGTAGTGCTAACACTACAACATTAGAAGATTTAGTAACAATTGTTGCTACAAAATATGTAGGTGATTCTAGTTCTTCAGGTGGCTTCAGCTCCGGTGGGTCTAATTCTGGTTCAAGTTCTGATTTAAACTCGAGCTATACTCAAGATGATGAATTATATGTTATAACAAAAGCTCCTAAGGCAACTAATAATATATCAAGTATTGAGCTAGACATTTCAACAAAAACATCTGATGGTATAGCATCTGTATTAGTAAGTACTAGCGAAATAACATCAGCACTTAAAAATATAGTTAATAAATTGCTTATTCCTAAGCTTATATTAGATGTAGATAGCTCAAATAGTACAGAATTGGTTGAGTTAGAGTTACAATCTGAAGCATTGGAAGATTTAGTTGATGAACCAGATGGTGTTTTGGAAGTGAAAACAAACTTTGGAATAATGACATTTGACCATGAAGCTCTAAATAGTCTTTTAAAAGGAGCTAATGACTCATATATTACTTTTAGAATTGGTGAAGTTCAAAATTTAAACAGATCTCAGTACGAAACTTTAAATGACAATGTTTCATTCGTAATAGAAATATTAAAAGATGATGAAATTATTACAGATTTTGATGGTGAAATAGAAGTATTATTTGCTTATGACTTAAAAGAAAATGAAACAAGTGATACAATAGCAGTTTATTCTATAGATAATAAAGGAAATGTTTTATTACAAGATACATTGTATTCGTTAAGTGAAGAAGCAATATCTTTTGTAGCAACTGATTTTTCAATTTATATGGTGGATTCTCTTAAAAATCCGTTTGAAGATATAAAATCTACAGACTGGTATTATGGAGATGTGTTACGAATGCATTCAAAAGGATATATACCAGCCATAACTGATAATAAGTTTTCACCAAACGACTTTTTGACAAGGGCAGAATTTGCTAATATGCTATATTTAATGCATGATGCACCTAAAGTAATAGAAATTCCTTTATTTAAAGATATAATGAACCATAAGTTGTTTAATGCTATAAATTGGGCAGCTACAATAAATATATATCAAGGATATAATGATGGAATGTTTAGACCTAATAATAATATTACTATAGAAGAAGTTATAATAGTTATGTATAATTATGCAAAATATTGTGGTTTAGATTTAACAAATGAAGAAAATTTATTGATGTATAATAATATTATATTTTCATCTAATGAATCTCAAACTGCAATGAAATGGGCTATTGCAAACAATTTGATTATTGATAATAAAATAAATCCGCAAAAAACAGCCACTAGAGCAGAAATAAGTTCAATTACTAGCATTTTTTTAGATATTTTAAATGATTAAAAAAAAGAGATGCTCATTATATTTTGAGTACCTCTTTTTGTAAATAAAATATATGATCATTTAGCGTTTAGATTGATCATATATTTCTCCAAGAGCTTTTGGCATTTTATTATTTTTTGAGAAGAATATTAAAAGTAGTAATGTAAGTATATATGGCAAAGTCATTATAATATCAGAAAATGTACTTGGAAGCTCGAGCATACTACTAATAGAGTATCCAAGTGACCTTGAAAAGCCAAATATTAAACAAGCAAATAATGTGGGAATAATTTTCCAATTACCAAAAATTAAGGCTGCAATTGATAAATATCCATAACCAACATATATATTAGATGAAAAATTTGCAAATATTGAATATGCAAAAGAAATACCAGCTATTCCAGATAAAGCTCCAGATATCATAATTGCATACATTCTAGTTTTTACAACATCAATACCACATGCAGCTACTGCTTGAGGATTATCACCACACGCTCTGAGATAAACTCCAAACTTTCTATAATATAAAAAATACCAAGCTAATATGGCAACTATAATAATTACTATATTAAAAATATAAATTTCTTGAAAAAATGCTCCTATAATAGGAATTTCTGACAAATATGGAATTGTAAATTTTTGAGTTATTCCAAGTTCAAGTTTAGCTGAAGGTTTGTTGAATAAAGAAGAATTGATCTGTTTTGTTAAAAAAGTGGTAAGAGCTATTGCTAAAATATTCATAGTAATTCCACTAATAGTTTGATTAGCACTAAATTTAATGCATAAAAGAGCATGTAACAATGAAAATAATGTAGCTCCTAAAATTGCACAAGTCATCGCTAAGATAAAAGAGGCAATTCCTCCTTGAGGAAATATATTACTTGTAAGTACAACTGCTAGTGCTCCAGAAAATGCACCAACCCCCATAAATCCTTCAATAGCAAGATTAATTATGCCACTTCGCTCACAATATATACAACCTATTGCAGCAATTAAAAGAGGTAATGAAAAAGACATTCCATCAATAATAATTGTATCCATATTATTTAGCTCCTTTTTTTAACTTTATATATGCTCCACATGCACTAAATACTAAAATAAGGGCTATAATAATAGAGGCAATTTCAGCTGGAACTTTTGAAATAGAGCTCATATAAGCACTGCCTTTAGTTATAATAGTAATAATAAAAGAGGCAATAAAGCTTCCAATAGCTGATAAATTTCCAAATAAGGCAACAGCAATCGCATCAAAACCAATAGTTGGTAAAGTTCTAGGTTGAATAGATAGATTAAGTCCAAGATAGTAGGTTACTCCAGCAAGACCTGCCAATGCACCTGATAATAACATTGCTTTAACAAGAGTAATACCAACATTAATACCTGCATATGTAGATGCTTCTTTATTTTTTCCAACTGCTTCTATTTCATAACCAAATTTCGTATTATTGATTATAATTTTAATAATAATTACTACAATAATAGCTACTACAAAACCAAGTGGAATATCAATTTTTAAACCAGCTATTTCAATATTTTTCAATGTTAAAGAAGCATCAGGAGAAATGTTTTTAGATTGTCTTGAAACAACATCTATGTATTTAGTATTTATAAAAAAGCTAGTTGTATACTGAACAATATAATTTAACATTATACTTGAAACTACTTCATTAATATTGAATTTATATTTCAAAAATCCAATAAGAGCTCCTAATAATGCACCAGCCATTATTCCAATTATAATTACAAGAGGTTTTGCAATAAATCCATTAAGCGGACTATAACCTATAGTTATTGTTGCAATGAACCCAGCAAATAACATTTGAGAAGAAACACCAATATTAAATAAACCTGCTTTAAATGCAACTACAACAGATAATGCAGCAAACACCATAGGTGTTAATGTATTTAAAAATACCATAAAATCAGTAAACATATTTTTATAACCGGCATATGATGGCTTTGGTAAAAGACCTGACCCCTGAAGTAAATTTTGATAAGCTGTAAGTGGATTTTTACCAATTAATAATATAACTATTATTCCTGTAATTAAACTTAATCCTAATGAGATAAGAGGTATTTTTATTTTTTTCACTTTATGCATGCACCCCCATCATAAATTCTCCTACGTCTTCTTTGCTAAGTTGACTTGCCTCTTTTATTGTTTGAATTTCTCCATTATAAATTACACCTATTGTATCGCTAAGTTGCATTATCTCATCAAGTTCAAGAGAAATTAATAAAATAGCAGTTCCCATAGCTCTAAGTCTTAAAATTTCATTATGAATATTTTGCCGAGCTCCAATATCAAGACCTCTGGTTGGTTGAACAAAAATTACTAATTTTGAAATTCTTGATGTTTCTCGAGCAATTATGACCTTTTGTTGATTGCCTCCACTCATTGAGCGCATATTTGTTTTAGCCCCATTAGCGCATCGTATATCATATTTACTAATTAATGAATCTGCAAATTTAACAAATTCATTTTTGAGTATAATATTATCCTTACAAAATTGTGGTTTATAATAATCTCTTAAGACAGCATTTCTACTTATATCAAAATCTAATATAAGCCCATGTTTATGCCTATCTTCTGGTATATAGCCTATATTCACTCTTTCTCTAACTGATAAACTAGAAATTTCAATATTATTAAATTTAATAGACCCTTTACAGGGTAAAATTCCACAAATTGCATCAGCAATTTCTACTTGCCCATTACCAGACACACCTGCAATAGAAAATATCTCACCTGCATGTATTTTAAAGGATACATTTTTTACGACATCTATATTCGTTTTCACACACAAATTATTTATATCAAGAATAATATCACCAAGCTCTATAGTAGGTTTATATATGTTAAAAGACATCTCTTTAGCTACCATAAGCCTTGCCATATCCTGAGTACTTATATTTGCTACTTCCTGTATATCTATAAGTTTTCCTTTATTTAATATGGCACATCTATTTGCCACCTTTTTAACTTCATCAAGTTTATGAGTTATAAGAATAATAGTTTTACCACTTTTCTTTAAATTCACAATAACTTCTAATAAAAGCTCAATTTCTTGTGGCGTGAGCACAGCAGTCGGTTCATCAAAAATTAAAATTTCGGCTTCTTTATACAGCATTTTAAGAATTTCCACACGTTGCATGGTTGAAACAGTAGTATTCTTAATTATATCAGTTGGATTAACTTGTAATCCATATTTTTGAGATAATTCTTTCACTTTTTGATTAGCTTCTTTTAAATCTACATGTGGAAATAATCCAAATTTTTTCTTCATTGGTTCATTACCAAGTACAATATTTTCGGTGATAGTATATTCACTTACCAGTTTAAAATGTTGATGAACCATACCTATATTAAGTTTATAAGCATCATTTGGAGATTTAATATCTCTTGGCTGCCCATTTATATAAATTTCACCTTCATCGGGTTTATTCATGCCAAATAACATGCTCATAAGAGTAGATTTACCCGCACCATTTTCTCCTAAAATTGCAAAAATTTCACCTTTTTTAATACTTAAATTTATATTTTCATTCGCAACAATGCCTTTAAATTTTTTGGTAATATTTTTCATTTCTATTATATAATCGCTCATATATTTGCCTCCATAATTAACTATGGTATCTTTCAAACTAAAAGTAGATCAACTAGAAACTATTGAAAAGCTTCTAGTTAAAATTTTATGAATAAAGTCCTAATTAAAACTAGGAAGTCCCTCAAATGCTTCTGGTGTAAATCCATTGAAATTTGAAGCTGGAACAATTTCGCCTTTTTGAACATCATCATATACTTCTTCAAGCAATTCTAATGTATTTTCGCTCATTAAATGACGGCCTTCTACTTTAGCATAACCAGTTGAATTAGTATCTGCTTTTCTAATAGAGTGCTCACCTTGAAATGTTCCATCTGTAATTTCTTGCAATAATCTTTCAACATTATCGCTCATAACTTTTAATGCTGATGTTAAAACAATATTTTCATCACCTTTATAACCACTATCATATTGATCAACATCAGCACCAATTACTTTAATGCCATCTGCTTCTTTTGCTGCTGTAAATGCTCCATTTCCAGAACCACCTGCAAATACAAATAGGATATCTGCTCCTTTATCTATTAATTCATTTGCAATAACTTTACCAGTAGCTTCGTCTGCAAAATCACCAATATAATTTCCTCCCACTTGAGCTCCTGTAACATCTACTCCAGAATATGACGCCAGTTCAATAATTTCAACATCCGTATCAAATACTTCATTTGCATAGTTTACGCCACTTTCAAAACCAAATTGAGCATTAACATTTGCTGGGTAGGCAATTCCATTTATTACAGCAACTTTCTTAGATTCGCTTTCAAGAGCTGCTGCTACTCCAACAAAAAATCCTGCTTCTTGCTCTGCAAATTCCATCGAATATAAATTATCAAATTCAGTTTGTCCGTCTACTGCTATTGGAGCAGTATCAACTAAAATAAATTTTTTGTCAGGATTTTCAACTGCAATAGAAGAAACTCCTGCAAATTGAAATCCTGGAGTTACTATAACATCATAATCAGCAACTATATCATTAACCATTTGTATACAAGCATTAACATCACCTGTTGTTTCCTGTATAGGCGTAACAATTGCAGTTGGATTTTTTTCTATGTAGGCTAAAATACCATCATAATTATTTTCATTATAATTTCCATCATCTACACCAGATGGACTTGTTACTATAGCAATTTTTAGACCTTGAGAAGTATCATTTGTTTGTGTTGTATCAATTTCTTGAGAGCAACCACTAATCATTGCTCCCAAAACTAGCAATGTAAATATTTTTCTTTTCATCTTATTTTCCCCCACTTTTGGTTAACTAAATCTATTTATTATTTTTTAAAAATTTATATCATATTTAGATTATAGTAGATACTTTTGGGGATGTCAACCTTTATATAAATTGCTTTTTCTAAAAGCTCTTTAAGAAACGATTAATATTTTATCCATTCTCCATCATACTCATATGCTACAATACTTTCTTTTAAACTTCTTACTCCTAATTTAAATGTATTGTTTACATCTATAATATTTACACTCCATAATAAATTTATTTTATATCTGATTAAATTAGTTTCATCTCTATTAGTCAAATAGATGGTTTCTAAAATTTCAAGATCTATGGAATTATCCAAATTGATAGTAGCATTTTCAATAGCTGTACTAACTTCGGCTTTTTCTATAACTTTATTATCTATAAACCAGCTATTAAAATCTTTCAAAAATACTTGCGAATATCTTTCATCTATAAATTCTTGTAAATAACTTGTATTTTGATGTGTAATTGCTAAAGAATAATTTTCATAAAAATTTTTTATAAAATTAAGAAACTCATTTTCTCCATGTTTAGTTAATACTCCTTCATCTTCAAAAAGAGGAGGAACTTGTGTAATAGGAGCCATTACAGTAATTACATCTTCTTCTAATTTTGACGGAGATAAAAAGTTTATGTCTAAAACTTTTGTAGAAAACCATACTATTAAAAAACTACTAATTAATATTTTTTGTTGCATTTTTTTCTTTCTATTTTCTGCTTCTAAAGCAACTTCTCTAATAGATTTTGGCATATATATCACCTCTATATTATTATACTGATAAAGAGTACAAGTTATGCGAGTTTATTTACTTTTTTTCTTTCTATTTTTGTAACATTTTTGAAAGTAGAGCATATTATAGTAAAAGTAATATTAATATCATTTATTTTTTTGAAAGGATGATTTTTATGATGTCAACTAACAATATTATAATTTGCTGTGCAATAGCATATATTCTTTACAAACAATATCCTGAAAAATTTGAATCTATTAAAGCTCTAATTGAAGATACAATATCAGGGAAAGAAACATATATCTTAATCGGAATAGTAATTTGCTTTTTATATTTCCACAATGGAATGGATATAAATTTATTATAATAGGCGGGGTGAGAATATGGAATATTCAAATAACACTTACTATCCTGAATTTTACCCTGATTACCATGACACAGATATAGATATTACAGACGAACCCGATAATACGATGGTATTAATTTTAGCAATTGGGTTTATATTTTTTTATAAATTTGCTCCTTGTGAATTACCAGATAATTACTTATACATTGCTATTATTGCTTGCGCTATTTGTTATCTATATATAAATGGATATATTTAGATTATTAAAAGCCTGTATTTTGCAGGCTTATATATTTTAGAAGGGAGATAAAGAATAAATGTTTAAAATTTTAACTTTTGATGCGGGTGGAATTCGTGGTGCATTAAGTATTTATATACTAGAGCGCCTGACTCAAAAGTATCCTGAATTATTGCAACAAATTTCTTTGTTTACAGGTTCATCTATAGGTTCTATCATAGCTTTGTATTTAGCTAATAATATTTCTATGAAAGATATTATAAAGTTTTTTAGCACTGAAAATAGCCAATATATATTTGCTCACAAACATTTAAATTTTTTTCGAGCCAAATATGATAATAAAAATTTAATTTATTCAGTAAGTCAATTATTGCCTAGTTATTTGACATTAGAGCAATTACCTAATAAAGTTTTTATTCCATCATTTAATGTAGAAAGTTATAAGACAATTTATTTCAATAATTTGATTGATAATCCTACTATAAATACTTCAGCACTTGATGTTGCAATTAATAGTAGTGCTGCTCCTACCTATTTCCCTTCACATAATCAATTTATTGACGGCGGAATGGCTATAATATCCCCAACAATAGCACCTTTATTATATGTGCGTTCAATAACTAAATATGATTTTTCTGATTTTAAAGTGTTATCTATTGGTTGTGGAAATGCTCCTGAAAAAATTACTAAGTTAACAAAAAATTGGGGAATTATTCAATGGATGCTTAATCCGTTTACAGAAGTTAAAATTCCTCTTATATCAATTTTACAATATGCTGAAGAAGAAATTGCAGTAACATTAAGTGAAGATTTATTAGATTTTAACTTTTGTCGTATAAATCCTAAATTAGAAAAACATGTTTCCTTAGATGACTATAAAGCAGTTGACTATTTTTATGATGTTGCAAATAAACTTGACTTATCCGATGCATATAGATATATAGAAAATATTTATTTAAAGGAATAGTATTAATACTCTATTCCCTTTCGTGCTTCTATCCCAATATCCATAGGATGTTTTTCTTTTGTGATGTTACTTATATAATCACTAATATCTTTAATTTTTTCTGGTACATTGCGTCCTGTTAATATAAGTTCAACAGTATCTTTTTTAGATACAATAAAATCTACTAATAAGTCTTCACTATATAAATTATTTTCAATTACCCCTAATATTTCATCTAAAATAAGTACATCACATTCTTCAGTATCCATAACTTTCTTAGCAAATTTCATAGCAATTTCTATTTCGTTTTTAAGCTCTGATTTTTCTTCATCTGAGAGCTCCCAAAAAAATCCATGTTGTTTTTCAAAATGAAAAGTTTTAAAATTAGGTTCTAAAGTTTTTAAAACTTTGATTTCGCCTGAAGTATCACTTTTTAAAAATTGAATCATAATTACTTTTAGTCCTGAACCAACAGCTCGTATGCCAAGACCAATACTAGCTGTCGTTTTACCCTTTCCATCACCACAATATATTTGAACCAATCCTTCTCGCATATTTCACCTCAATAATAATTATAATTTTATTTATATTTAGTATAAAATATATTTAGATTAAATGCAACAAAAAAAGAAGAAGCATTTATAAAAAATGCTCCTTTATATGTAAATCTTTTTTAATTATCTTTTTCTTCGAGCTCATCTTCCTTAGGTTTATTATTTTCATCGCTTATTTCCATTTTAGAAATCGAAACTTCATAAGCAGTTTTTTGTATAACTTCACCGGTTTCTAACTTCTTTTGATAACTTCTACTTTGAATTCTACCCCAAACTTCAATTGCGTCGCCTGTTTTTAAACTATTTGCAAATCTAGCATTTCTTCCCCAAGTAATACAAGGAATATAATCAGATTTATGATAAGATCTATTTACAGCTAATAAGATATCTGTAATTTCACGGCCAAATGGGGTCGTTCTATATACTGGATTTTTACAAACAAAACCCTTTAAATATAATGAATTAGCATTTTTAACCAATTCTTTTTCGTCAACAGTTTCAATTTCAAGAGCAAATAACGTAAGAATAAGACGATTTCTACCTTCTTCATATTGATTATATGATCTAAATTGTCCTGAAATTTTAAATATTTTTCCTACAATACTACCTTGTGCGGGTAAAAGTCTTTCTGATATAGTAATTGGAACAATATCTGCTGATTCACTAAGACGTGGTATTTCAATATTAAAATTATAAAACCCTTCTCCATAAACTTTATGACTAAAAACCGTTTCATTTATTGCTTTTCCTATTACTTGTACTTCGTTATTTTCTAAAATATGATCGCTCATTAAGCACCTCTTTCTTGTTTTTTTCACAAATGTTTCTTTAACAGTATCATCTGTCCTTATAGCATATGTGTTACATGTTAAATTATACCATTGTTTGCAAAAAAATACAAGTATTTATTTTCTAAAAATTAAATTTTATTATAAAAGTTGTACCTTTTCCAATTTTGCTTTCTACTGTTACCTTGCCATTATACAATAAAATTAAATGTTTTACAATAGATAACCCAAGTCCTGTTCCTCCACTTTGCCGTGAACGACTTTTATCAATTCTATAAAATCTCTCAAAAATCCTATTTATATGAATAGGAGCTATCCCTATACCTGTATCTTTAACAATTAAAATCATTTTATTACCATTTTTTTCTATAATAAAATCAATATGACCTTTTTCAGTATATTTAATGGCATTACCAAGTAAATTAATCATAATTTGTTTAAAATGATTGGGATCTCCATAAAAATCTATATCCTCAAGCTTTTCTACAATTATAAGACCTTTTTTATTTGCTACAGGTTCTAATAATGAGATAACTTCTAAAGCAATTTTTTTTAGGTTAAAATTTTCTTTTATTAAATTTTCGGATTGTTCGATGTCAGATAACAATAATATATCTTCTATCAAAGATGATAGTCTATTTGCTTCTATTTCTATTATATCTAAAAATCTTAAAGCAGTAATTTCATTTTGTATAGCCCCTAATTTTAGGGTTTCAACAAAACCTTTTATACTAGTTAATGGTGTTTTAAGTTCATGTGTCACATTGCTTACAAACTCATACTTCATATCATCAAATTTTCTAATGCTTGTAATATCTCTAATAGAGAGCATATATCCGTATTTATTAGTATAATCAATTAGAGGCTTTATTTTAAAATACAAAATTTCGCTTCCAAATTGAAACTCACAATCAGCTGAGTTTTTAACTTGCAATGCAATATTTATCATATTTTTAAATTTATAATTAGATAATAAATGTTCTATATTTTCTCCTTCTGTTACATCAATTCCTAGCTTTTGCATATAATTATTAGCTTCAAGAATTATACCAGAATTATCTAATATAATTATACCTTGTTCTAAATAACTTAAAATAAGTTCTGCTTTTCGTTTTTCATAAGAAAGCCTAGTATTAGTTCGTTTGTAATTACTAATCATATTATCAAGTGAGATTACTAAATCCGTAAATTCTCCAAATTCAGTATTATGAATATTCACTTGAAAATTTTTAATGTTATCTAAGTCCTTTATAAAATTATTCAAATGTGCAATAGATACTTTAATTTTATTTGCTTCAAGTCTAAGAATTATATATATTATAAAGGCTTCTGATAAAGATATAATAAATAAAACCAAAATATTATCAATATTTTTTAAAAAAAAATTTAATAGCAATATATTAGAAATAATAACTACACATATTACTGCGAAAATAGTTTTTAAGTGCATACTCTACTCCTTTGTAAATTTATATCCTATTCCCCTAACAGTTTCAATCCACCCACCGCATCCAAATTTTTCAAACTTTCCTCTTAAATATCTAATATGAACATCAACTGTTCTTGTTTCTCCTTCATAATCATAGCCCCAAATTTTATCTAATAAAATATTTCTAGTTAAAACTCTTCCTTTATTTTCTAACAAAATTTTTAAAAGTTCAAATTCTTTAAAACTAAGTTCAACAAATACATCTCCAATTTTTACCTCATGACTAAAAATATCCATTTCTAAATTTTTATATACAATTGTATTGGTATCCTCAATCTTAGTTTCTTTTTTTCGTCTGCAAGCCACTTTTACACGAGTAACTAGCTCTCTAACACTAAAAGGTTTTGTAATATAATCATCTGCTCCCAGTTCAAGCCCAATAATTTTATCAATTTCATCTGCTTTTGCACTTACTAATATAATAGGGATTTCTTTATAAGCAGAATTTTTTAAATTTTTTAAAGCTGTTATTCCATCAACATCTGGTAACATAATATCGAGCAATATAGCCTCAATTTTATTTTTCAAAAGTATATTCATACCATCTTCGACATTTTCAGCTGTAAAAACTGTGAAGCCATTAGTCTCGAGATTATATCTTAACAGCTCTAAAATATGTATCTCGTCATCAATTGCAAGAATATTTTTTTTTTCCATTTTTTTCACCTCAAATAAGAAAAATTTACATCATAGATTTTTTAAATTTTTGGACACACTAATTTATAAAGGGGGACATAATATGCCAAAACTATTAACTGAAAATGAACTTAAAAACACTTTATTAGAATTTAAAAATATATTAAATGAGTTTGATTTTTCACTTCTTAAAAATTTAATTTTCTTTAACCAAGAATCTTTCTTTTTATATGTGGAAAATGTTAAAAATAATCCTTTTAAAAAACAATTAAAGCTATTAAATGAAAAACTAGATGTTTTACAACCTTATTTGCCGTTTGTTAATACCGACAGAGCTACTGAATTTTTAAATGAAATTGCTAAGGCAACTAGCGAAGAAAAATCAAAAGAAATCAAGCAAACTTATACAACAAAACTTAGACAAGACTTTTTTCAATTAGCCAGAAAGCTTAAAAATAATCTTCAGTGGGAAAATATTTTTAAAACTTGTGAAGAAATTCGGCTGCATAAAGAGGAAACTGCTCTTATGGCCACCTACTAATTATAACACTAAAATGGGACACGTTATTGCGTGTCCTTATTAAGTTAAAAATTATTTTAGTTAGATCTTGTTTCAAGATATTTTTTTCTAGGTGTTTTATTTCTGTGCCAATAAATTAAATGCATAAATGTGGAATCTCCACTATAAAATTTATTAATACATATATATTCATTAAAAATAACTAATATATCTTTTTCTTCAATATCCCATAAATGATAAGGATTATAATGAGTAGTTTTTTTATGAGGAAATGAAATAATCACTTCTTTTATTTTACATCTTTTAGCTAACTCACCTAATATTTTAGGATTCTGTAAGTGTTCAATGGTTTCAAGACTAATTAAAACATCATACTCCTCATGTAAATTTTCAATAGTATTACATTGAAATTGTATATTTTTTCCATTAAAATTATTGATTGCCCATTCTACACTATTTTTGTCTAAATCTACGCCTGTAATCATTTTTACATCTGGATTTTTTGCTACTAAATAAGTTCCATACCCAACACCACATGCTACATCTAACACTCTTCCATAAGCAAATTTTCTTACTAAAGCATATCGTTCTATATGACGAGTAATCAAAATTTCATTTTCAAGTCTATCAACTGCAGATTTATCTATTAATATACGCTCAAATTGATGATTAGCTATCATGATGTTTGCTCCTTTTTTTCTTAAATATACTTCTTTTTTTGATTTCATATAACATTTTTCGTAAAGCTGTTTCTGTATCTAAGAGTTCTTGCCCATGTGTTCTTGCATAAATACTTTGATCAATATAAAAAGATTTATCAATGATATATCTATTGACAGTTTCTATATATTCTGCTTCATTTTGACAAGTAAATTTTGAACCACAAGCATATGCTACATCACAATCGGATAAAGTAACTACTGGTATTCCTGAAACTAAAGCCTCTACTGCACTAGTACCGCCGCCTGGACGTATTGGATTTAGAAATAAGTTGCATATGGGATATACTTCTAATAAATTAGGTACGTTACCTATAAATAGTGAATGCTCTAATATAAGAGTATTTGCTAATACTTGTTCATAATTTTCAAAGATTCCTATAAATAAAAATTTTATTTTATTCGATAAAGTTAATAGCCTTTCTAATAATTGTTTATAATGATTATTAATTTCACTATCTAATCTATGTCCTACTATAGCAATTACTATATTATCATTTTCTAAATTATATTCTTGTCGAGTTTTACATTTTTCAATTGGAGTTAAAATAAATGTAAAAGTACTTTCTAATATATATTGATTATTTTGTTTGCATAAATCAAATATTTTTTTATCTGAGGGGAGTAATTTCCGACCTAATATTAAATTCGGAGCTTCACTAACAGGAATATCATATGAAAAACTTATAACTGATACATTAGTAAATAATTTACAGGCATCTGATACTAAACTTTCAGCTTGCATATTATAAACTAAATAAGGCTTTAATTGATAAATTAAGTCAACTAAACTAACAAGTTTATAAATCGAAAAATCTAAAGTGGCACCATGAATAACATCTATTTCAATATTATTAACGGGCAATTTAATTTTAGCGATATGTTGACTTTGTACTATATAATTTGACATTCTAGTATTTATTAATAAGTTTAAACGATTACAACGCTCAGCAGTAAATACAATTATAACTGGTCTTTTAAATTTTGTAGCCAGAGTATAAACATGGTCTAAAAAATTTTTGCTAGGACCTCTATTTAATCCTGCAAGCTGTTCAGTAGTAACAATTATTGGGGATTGTTCATCAATTTTATATGGTAGAAAATCAAAAGTCTTTTTTACTAATATTTCAAATTCATTATACATATTAGCATAAATAGGAAAATAAAAGTCAGAAGATAATCGGAGCCCTAAATGTCCAATTAGAGCACCAACTTGAAAGTATAAATATATTTTTTGTTCTAAAGTTAATTCATCAGTTGCACAAAGTTGTAGTATTTTTGTTAAGCATTCAATATCTTGTGTTTTATCATGCAAATATGATAATGTAAAAATTGAAAGTTCTATTGTAGATAAATTATTGTTATATCCATATTGTATTATTACTCCCTGCTCGCTCAGAGTTAAAAGTTTATTTTTATCAGTATTAGACATCATTTTATATGCTAATTCAATATATTCATCATATGATACTTTTGTATTCAAGTCCATAGCCCTCTCTTTTCTACATAAAAACAGTAAAATAGATATTATATTTTTGCAATATCTTTTCTATATTGCATTCCATCAAAATTAACTTTATCTATTTGATTATAAACTTTATTTCTAGCATCTTCTAGGGAATTTGCAAGAGCAGTAATGGCTAACACTCTCCCACCATTTACAATAATATCTGCTCCATCTTGTTTTGTACCCGCTTGAAATACAAAAACATCTTTATCAATGCTATCTAGTCCATAAATTATACGTCTTTCATTTACTGACCTAGTTGGATATCCTTCACTTGCAAGTACGACTGTAACCGAGCAGCGCTCATCCCATTCTAAATTTATTTTAGATAAATCGCCATTGCTCACGGATATTAATATATCTAATAAATTTGTTTTAAGTCGTGGCAAAACACTTTGTGTTTCAGGGTCACCAAAACGTACATTAAATTCAAGAACATAAGGTATATTATTTACAATCATAAGACCAATAAATAACACTCCTCTAAAATCTAAATTTTCATTTTTAAAGCCATTTATTATAGGAGCTAAAATGGTTTCTTGTAAATTTAAGCTACTATTTATTATTGGATTAGGTGAAAATCCACCCATTCCACCAGTATTTTCGCCCTGGTCGTTATCATAAATTCGTTTATAATCTCTTGCGGTTTCCATTGGAACAATTGTTTTTCCATCAACAAAGCAAAGTAGAGAAGCTTCCACTCCATCAAGATATTCTTCTATAACAAGACTATTTCCCGCACCTTTAAACACATCACTAAAAATATCTTTTATGGCTTTAGTAGCTTCTTCATAGCTATTGCAAATAAGAACACCTTTACCTGCTGCAAGACCATCAGCTTTTATAACCACTGGCAAACTATATGTTTTTAAAGCTTCAACAGCTTGTAACTCTTGCTCTTTAGTAAAGCTTTGATATTTTGCTGTTGGAATATTATATTTAGTTAAAAAATCTTTAGTAAATTTCTTACTGCCCTCAAAAGTGGCGCATTCTTTATTTGGACCAAATATTTTTAATCCTTTTTGCAAAAATTTATCTACAATTCCAGCCACTAGAGGGACTTCTGGTCCAACAATTGTAAAATCGATATTATTTTTTGCTACAAAATCCACTAATCCATCGACATCTTCAGGACTAATATCAACATTTTCTGCTATAGATAAAATTCCAGGATTAGCTCGGGTACAAAAAAGTTGTACATCTTTATTTTGTCTATTTATACAATTACAAATGGCAGTTTCTCTGCCACCATTTCCAATAATTAATACCTTCATAGGGTTTCCCTTTCTAATAACTTTATACTATCTACTAATAAATTATGCTCAATATTGGTTAATATTTTGATTTGTAAAGACTCTGGTGTTTCACCTTCTTCAATTTCTAATTGTTTTTGTAAAATAATTTTTCCAGTATCTATACCTTCTTCTACAAAATGTACAGTTGCTCCTGAAATTTTTTCGTTATTCTCAATAACTGCTTTGTGAACATTTAAGCCATAAAATCCCGCACCTCCATATTTTGGTAAAAGAGAAGGATGGATATTTATAATACGTCCTCTATACTTATTAATTAATTCAGAGCTTAAAATACGTAAATATCCTGCAAGTACGATTAAATTAATATCAAATTGTTCTAGTATTTCAATTATTGCTTGCTCACCTGCTTTGCCTTTTTTTGTTACGACAAAACTTGGAATATTATGATTTTTTGCACGAATCAGAGCATAAGCATCTTTTTTATTGGAAATTATACAACAAATTTTGCTTTTTAAAGTATCTTGCTTATCTATCATTGCTTGTAAATTACTTCCAGAACCTGATACAAAAACGGCAATATTAAACAAAAAATCAATCCTTTCTTATTTTATCTTTCTTATTTTAAATGTACTTCTTTTGTACCAGCTACCACTTGACCAATTACAGTGGCATTTTCCCCTTGCTCTGCTAAAATTTTTAGAGCTTTGTCTGCATCTTCCTTATCAATAGCTATAACCATTCCAATACCCATATTAAAAGTATTATAAAGTTCTTCTTTAGTAAGCTTTGAAACTTCTTCAACAAATTTATATATTGGAGGCTTTTTAATAGAGCTCAAATTAATTTGTGCTGATAAATCCTTATTAAACATACGTGGAATATTTTCGATAAAGCCTCCACCTGTAATATGTGCCATACCTTTTATTTTAACTTGTTCTTTTAGAGCAAGCACACTTTTCACATATAATTTTGTAGGTTTTAAAAGAGCTTCTCCATATGTTTCGCCAAGTTCTTCAGTATATTCATTAATATTAATTCCGCTCACTTCTATAAGCTTTCTAATTAAAGAATATCCATTGCTATGAACTCCACTAGAGCTAAGTCCAATTAACACATCGCCTTCTTTTAAATCTTTGCCATCTATCATATCTTTTTTATCAACTATACCTACACAAAAACCAGCTACATCATATTCTCCGTCTTGATAAAATCCTGGCATCTCAGCAGTTTCACCACCAATTAGAGCACATCCACTTTCCACACACCCTTGGCTTATTCCAGCAACAATTTCTTCTATTGCATTAGGAGCAATTTTACCTGTTGCAATATAATCAAGAAAAAATAATGGTGTTGCTCCTGAGCATAATATATCATTTACACACATTGCAACACAATCTATTCCAATTGTATCATGTTTTTCGAGCATAAATGCAAGTTTTAATTTTGTTCCAACTCCATCAGTTCCAGATACTAAAACAGGCTCTTCCATATTTTTAAATGCAGATAAACTAAATGCTCCTCCAAAACTTCCTATATCTGTTAAAACTCCACTTGTAAATGTATTTTTTACATGTTTACTAATTGCATCAACGGCTTTATATCCTCGAGTTACATCAACTCCAGCATCTTTATAAGTGATCATTATTTTTTCCTTTCAAATTTTTATATTTTCAATCTCTTGTATTTCGCAAGTATGCTCTTTTTCTAAACTATTATAATTGATACCAATAATGAGCACATTTCTATTGTATGCGTTTAAAAATTTTATTGCATATTCTTTTGCTAAAATTTGCTCTAGTGCTACTTTTGTGTTCTTATCTTTTTTTAGTTCTATTATAATTGGTGGATTTACAATATTTTTTGGATGAAATGCAAAATCTACGTATCCCTTAGCACTCTTTTCTTCTCGCTCTATTCGATAATCATCTCTAGCAGAAAGATAAGCAAGAGATATTACATATGTTAAACTATTTTCATCATTATACTTTAAAATTGGTATTTCTAAATTATGAATATCATGAATTATTTTGGCCATTTTTTTGTGTCTTTATTGAAAGTTGCATCTAACATTTCATCTGCATTTCTTATCATTTGTGCTAGTTCACCGAAACAATCATCTTTAATAGCATCTTCAAATTCAAACATAAGCTCTTTATTAGGTATTCTTAATTTATTATTTGAATAAGATAAAAATCCAAGAGTTACCATAGCAGAATATATTTCCTGTTTAGTGGAGGGCATTTTTGCGCCTGCTCTAAAATCTTGTCTAATCTTTATACTTATTGCTTCACCATTTATCATACGAATTATGTCATCCCTAACACCAAATGAATTTAGTCTTAAATAATTTAAAACCTCATCCATAGCTCCTGTAGTAGTCCAATAACTTTGGCAACTATTATCGCTAATGGCAAATGATACACTTCTTGGGTTAAATAATCGTATTCCTGTCTTTGTTGTATAACCATTATACCAATCTGCTATTTTTTCATAACTTATAGTTTTATTTAATTTGCATAAATTTTTAACTTCAAGTTCTGTAAAACCAAAAAATTTATCAAATACTTCGTCATTTAAAAAGGTATATTCAATAAACATATTTAAGTTTGAACTAGAAGAATGTTTTTTAATAGGTAATATACCTGTCATATAACATAGAGCAACATAAGCTCTACCTTTTAGTAAATATCTCAAAAAATTTAAATATTCGTTATGATATTCTAAATAAAGATTATGATTAAAAATAAAATCCCACTCATCAAATATAAATATAAATTTATCTCTTGTAGCTGTAAATTGATTTGTTATTCCCTCATATTGCGAGATATCTAAATCACTATACAATAATTGTAATTGTTGCTCTAGTTCTAATTCTATTTTATCTAAATATTCATCAAACGTTAATTTTCTAGTATTTAAAGCTGAAAAATCTATTTTTATAACATTATATTTATTTAGATGTTGAAGATAAGAATGAGCTGAGGATATTTGAAAATTATCAAATATATATTTTGTATCAACTAATTTGCTATAATAGCTCTCGATTAAATTTGTCATAACAGATTTTCCAAATCTTCTTGGTCTAGTTATACAGATATATTTTCTAGTTGTTTTAATTCTTTCGTTTAAATCTTCTAATATCATAGATTTATCAACATATATTTTTTGTGTACATAATTCTAAAAAGTTTTCATAACCTTCTAAAATATTTATATAATTTCGCATTTTTACATTTTTTCCTTTTTATATTGGACACGGTAACCCGTGCCCACAAAATAAATTTATCAAAATGAAAATGGTATTTCAATTGGATAATTGCCATTAAAACAAGCTCGGCAGAAACGACTTTGATTATCACAAACAGCTCTAAGACCTTCAAGTGAAAAATAAGTCAAACTATCTGCTCCAAGATATTCACAAATTTCATCTACAGTTTTATTTGCTCCAATAAGACTTCCTCTATCAGGAGTATCAATGCCATAATAGCAACAATATTTTACAGGTGGAGATGTGATACAAAGATGAACTTCTCTTGCTCCTGCTTTTTTTACTTCTTCAACAATTCTCTTTGATGTTGTCCCTCGAACAATAGAATCATCAATTATAACTACTCTTTTATCTTTAAGAGTTTGACGAAGTGGAGTAAGCTTTAGTTTAACAGCAATTTCACGCAATTCTTGTGTTGGTTGAATAAATGTTCTTCCTACATATCTATTTTTTACCAATCCTTCCATATATGGAATACCAGATGCTGATGAAAATCCAATTGCTCCTGGTATGCCAGAATCTGGGACTGGAATGACAATATCGGCACTACCTTTAAATTCGCTGGCCAAAAGCTCACCAGATTTTCGTCTAAATTCAAATACACTAACTTCATCAATTACGCTATCAGGACGAGCAAGATATATCATTTCAAAAATACAAAGCTTTTTTTGCCCCCAATGAGTAGGTGGAATGCTTTTTAATCCATGTTCATCAATAATAACAACTTCTCCTGGCATAACATCTCTTAAAAACGTAGCATCTATAACATCTAATGCACAACTTTCTGAAGCAATAATATAGCTACCATCAGCTCTCTGACCAATACAAAGTGGTCTAATACCATTTGGATCTCTTACGCCAATTAGTTGATTTTGAGTTGTAATAACTAGAGCATAACCGCCTTTTATAATGCTCATTGTATTTTTTAGAGCAGATTCAATGCCTTTTCGATATTGTCGTGCCATTAGCTGTAAAATAGATTCAGAATCAAGAGTAGTATGAAAAATTGCTCCTTCTTCTTCAAGCATATCACGAATACCTTCACCATTTGTAAGATTTCCGTTGTGTGCAAGAGCAATCGCTCCATGTTTATATTGAGCAACCACTGGTTGGCAATTTGCTAATTCTTTGACACCAGCAGTTGAATATCTTACATGCCCTATTGCAATGTTTCCTTTTAAACTATCTAATTTATCTTCATCAAAAACTTCTGAAACAAGACCCATACCTTTAATACTATCAAGCGTTCCGTTGTGGTTTATTGTAATACCCGCACTTTCTTGACCTCTATGTTGCAAAGCATAAAGACCATAATACACAAGTCGTGACGCTAATTTCTCATCATTTATATAAACTCCAATAACTCCACATTCTTCTTTTAGCTTATCCATTTTTATGTCCCCCTAGTTTAGCAGTTTGTAACTCGGTTTAGCATCTCCTTATAAACTTCTTCTACTTCACCAAGATTTTGTCTGAACCTATCTTTATCAAGTTTTTTGTTTGTTTCTTTATCCCAAAATCTACAAGTGTCGGGTGATATTTCATCAGCTAAAACTATATCTCCATCAACTCTGCCAACTTCTATTTTAAAGTCGATTAATTTCACACCTATTTTGTCAAAATATTCACTTAAAATTTCATTTACACGTGTTGCAATATAAGCAATTTTTTCAATTTCACGAGGAGTTGCAATGTCTAATGCCAGCACTTGAGAAGTATTAATCATAGGATCTCCAAGAGCATCATCTTTTAAAGAAAATTCAAGAGTCGGTTGTTTTAGAGGGGTTCCTTCTTTTACGCCAAAACGTTTTGAAAATGAACCAGCTGCAACATTTCTTATAATAACTTCAAGTGGTACAATGGAAACAGCTTTAACTAATGTTTCACGCTCATTTAATTGTTCGATAAAATGAGTTTTGATACCTTCTTTTTCAAGTAATGAACACATGCGATTGCTCATTATATTGTTTACTTCACCTTTACCTGCAATTTCACCTTTTTTCTCGCCATTAAAAGCAGTTGCAGAATCTTTATAAGAAACTATATATTTATCAGCATCGCTTGTTTTATAAACTCTTTTTGCTTTACCTTCATATAATAATTCTAACTTTTCCATTAATATGCTCCTTTATTTATATTTACCTAAAAACTTTCAGATACTTTCTTATCTTTTTCTATAACTTTTTTTGCCATATTTTCTTTGTATTCTTTAAGTTTAAATGCAATATTATTATCAGACACCCCTAGTATTTGTAATGCCAAAAGACCTGCATTAAGTCCCGCATCTATTCCAACACAAGCAACAGGAATGCCTGGTGGCATTTGTACCATTGCAAGTAGAGCATCAAGCCCATCAAGTGTTTTGGCGGAAACAGGCAGAGCTACTACTGGTAATGTTGTGTATGCTGCAAGCACTCCAGCAAGATGTGCTGCTTTTCCAGCCGCTGCAACAATTACACCAAATCTATTTTTTTCAGCATTCTTTGCAAAATCTTCTGCAATATTTGGTGTTCTATGAGCAGAAATAACACGTACACTTATTTCTACTCCAAACGATTTTACTATTTCAATAGCTGGTCTTACAATTTCTAAATCAGAATCGCTTCCCATAACAAATGCAACTTTCACAATTTTCCTCCTTATATTTTAATTGAAATATTCTACTCCTGCTTCAAATAGTTTTTGATCTTTATTTCCATATATATTTTTTAAAATATTAGTTTCAAATCTTTCACTATGTCCCATTTTACCAAGTATACGCCCATTATTTGAAACTATTCCTTCAATATTATATAAACTGCCATTAGGACTTGCTTCTTTTAATGGATTACCATTAATGTCAACATATTGACTAAATATTTGCCCATTTTCTAAGAGCTTATCAAGTGTTTTGATATTTGCAACAAATCTACCTTCGCCATGAGAAATAGGAATACTATAACACTCTCCAACTTTAACTTTGTTAAGCCAAGGCGATTTATTACTTGTAATCATAGTATTTGCAACTGTTGAAATATGCTTACCTAAAGTGTTAAAAGTAAGTGTTGGAGAATTATCGGTCATTGTAGTAATTTGTCCATCGGGTAAAAGTCCAAGTTTTATAAGCACTTGAAAACCATTACAAATTCCAATAATTAAGCCATCATTTTTTTCTAACTGATATTCAATAGCTTCTTTAATTAACTCATTTCTAAAAACTGTAGCAATAAATTTTCCGCTTCCATCTGGCTCATCACCTGCAGAAAAGCCACCTGAAAATGCTAATATATTTGCTTCTTTAATGGCTTTAGCTAATACTTTAGTAGATTCTTCAATTTGTAATGAATTTCTATTTAAAAATACTAATTGCTCTACTTTGGCACCCGCTTTTTCAAATGATTTTTGCATATCATATTCACAATTTGTTCCAGGAAAAACAGGTATGAGCACTTTTGGATGTACTACTTTATTTTGTGCCATATAAATATTTTTACTCTCATATAGTTTAATAGGAACTTGCGTTGCATCTTTGTTATCAAAGCTTGTAAATACTTTATCTAGTGTAGAATTTGTAGTATTTATAATTTTTTCAAGTTCAAATTCAAATTCATTGATTTTTAATATAGAAGTTTCATTTGTTGTTCCAATTGGTATAAAAATATTAGTATCTATTTTAGTTGTTTGAGATTTATCAGTTACTTCTAGTAAAATATCACCATAATATTGTGTCAATGGGTCTGTAGCTCTGACTGAGCAACCTATTTTATTACCAATACACATTTGTGACAGAGCATAACTTATTCCCCCATAACCTATTGTATAGCTACTTTTAATTAAACCGTCTTTTATATAGCCTTCAAGTAGTTTATAAGCTTTTTTCAAATAATTAAAATCTGGCATATCATATTTATCTCGTGGGATATGGAGATATAAAATTTTTGAATTTTTTTCTTTAAAACTTCCGCTAATACAATTACTTGCAAGACCAACGCTACATGCAAATGAAATAAATGTTGGTGGTACTGTAAGCTCTCCAAAGGTTCCAGACATACTATCTTTACCGCCTATTGCTCCAATTTCAAGATTTTTTTGTGCTACTAGAGCACCTAGTAAAGTTGCTACAGGTTTTCCCCATGTACTAGGAGTATTTCCTAAACGCTCAAAATATTCCTGAAATGATAAATAAATTTTATCAAAATTTGCTCCAAGAGCAATTTGTTTAGCAATAGACTCTATAATTGCATATATTGCTCCATGAAAAGGTGATTGCTCACTTAAAGTTGGTGAAAATCCATGTGTCATATATGTTGCATGATCTGTACTACCTTTTAAAACAGGAATTTTTGAGACCATACCAATTTCTTTTGTTAGTTGATAACGTCCACCATAAGGCATAAGCACCGTACATTTACCTATTGTATTATCAAATTGAGAAGTAAGTGGTTTTTGAGAACTTGCATTTAAACTTGCAAACATTTTTTCAATATCATCTTTTGAAACTTCACTTTGCTTTATTATATTTGCTGGAGCAATATGTGCTTTTACAATATTTTTAACTCCTGCACTATCTAAAAAATCACGTGAAATATCAACTATTTTTTCACCACGCCAGGTCATAACAAGTCTATTATCGTCTGTTACATTTGCAACTATGGTAGCATTTAAATTTTCTTTTTCACAAAGATTTAAGCATAATTCAACATCTTTTTGCTCTACTGCAATAGCCATTCGTTCTTGTGATTCTGATATAGCGAGCTCTGTACCATCAAGTCCTGTATATTTTACAAGTACATTGTCAAGATTAATAACAAGACTTTGTGCTATTTCTCCTATTGCAACACATACACCGCCTGCTCCAAAATCATTGCAACGCTTTATACATTGTGTAAATTGTGGATTTCTAAATAATCTTTGCAGTTTACGCTCTTCAACAGGATTACCTTTTTGTACTTCAGAACCACAAAGTTTTATTGATTCCTTAGTATGTTCTTTTGATGAACCAGTTGCACCACCACAACCATCTCTACCAGTGGCACCGCCAATCAATAAAATTACATCACCTTTTGTAGGCTCTTCACGTTTCACATTTGCTTTTGGAACTGCTCCAACAACTGCTCCAACTTCAAGTCTTTTTGCTTTATATCCATCATGATAATATTCTTTTACTTCACCTGTTGCAAGTCCTATTTGATTGCCATAAGAGCTATATCCATTTGCAGCAACAGTTGTAATTTGTCTTTGTGGAAGCTTTCCTTTTATAGTTTGGTCTATTTTTTCAGTTGGATTTCCAGAACCTGTAATACGCATTGCTTGGTATACATATGCTCTGCCTGATAATGGGTCACGTATTGCTCCCCCAAGACAAGTTGCAGCACCACCAAAAGGTTCTATTTCAGTAGGATGGTTATGTGTCTCATTTTTAAATAAAATAAGATATTCTTCTTTTTTACCATCAATCTCAATAATGTCTTCTATTGTGCAAGCATTTATTTCGTCTGATTCTACAAGATGAGACAGTTTTCCATCTTTTTTTAGATAAGGAACTATAATGGTTGCTAAATTCATTAAACAAACTTTTTTTGAGCAATTTCGTCTAAGTTTATAATATAATTTTAGAGCTTCCATTATTGGGGTATTTGCCTCACACTCTTCTACTTCAATATCAGAAATTTCAGTCATAAATGTTGTATGCCTACAATGGTCTGACCAGTACGTATCAACAACTTTGAGCTCTGTGAAAGAAGGGTCACGATTTTCTGATTTAAAATAATCTCTAAAATAGATTAAGTCATCCGCACTCATTGCCAGTCCATTGTTATCTCTGAATTTAGAAATTTCTTCATTTGATAGGCTAATAAAGCCATCAAGAATTGCTACATTTTTTGGAATAGGATGGTTAATTTTTAGAGTAGTAAGCTCATCTAATGACACGAGCTCTTTTTCTACTTTATTGATAAGATGATTTTGAATTTTTTCTTTATCTGCTTCAGTAATATTACCTGATATACAATACACAGTTGCAGTTTTTACAAAAGATTTTTCACTACTATCTAATAGAGAAATGCATTGCTCACAAGAATCAGCTCTTTGGTCGTATTGTCCATTTAAAAAACTTGTTGCAAATACAAAAAAACCTTCTAAATGTGGTAAGGTTTCATATATTATATCTGTTTGTGGTTCACTAAAAATGGTTACTTTAGCTTTTTCATAAACTTCTTTTTTTATATTTTCTACATCATATCTATTAAATACTCTAACATCTTCTACATTTTCAATATGCAAAAAGTGTTTAAGTTCTTGTTTTATACTTTCAGCTACAATATCTATACCAGTCTTTTTTTCTACATATAACCTAAAAATTGCCATTTTAATCTCCTCTTGCCATTTTTTAATTAAGAGTAGCATTTGAAAAAAAAATTGTCAATAGCTTTCAAATCAAAAAAGTTAGTGAACTACCACATTTATAGGGTAGTTCACCATTAAGACAAACATCTAAAAACATTGAAATTAGGAGCAATTATTCTAAATAATTTCAATATTTGCACGTATTGTAGTTGTCAGTGTTTCTGCTGGTGTATCTTTTGAGATAACAAATTGATATTCTGTATTTAAGGGATTTTCTATTGGAGTCATAGTTACTGAATATGTCCTATCATCTAAAAAATCTTGAGCTGTTACCAAATCACTAGATTTTTTATCTATTCCAAATTTTAAAGTAATTTTATTATCTTCATCTTCCTGATTAGCTAATATTGTACTAAATAATTCTTTTGCATATTCTGGATTATTAAAATCATTTAAATCTTGAGCATATATAGTAGAAGTTCCCATTTCATGAGCTACTAAAATTGGTCTGCCAAATGTTAAAGGTAACTCAACTTCCATTAATAAGTCATTATTTCTAATCTCAAATAAATAATTGCCCGTTTCCCCCCAATCATCAGACATTAAATGCACTGTAAATATATAATTAAAATCTTCAATAGACGGAAAATTTTGCATCACACTTGATGTTCCATCAGTAGTTTTTCCATCATACATTATTTTAATTTGCTTATTATCATCTATACCATCATCTTCTCTAGCTACAATAGAATAAATAAACTCATTTAAATCGATTGTTTCATCTACATTATAAAGTTCTTTATTGTTTGTAATATTTCTTCCAACAATTGCCTCAAATTTTGAAAATATTATGTTTAAAGTGAGAGGATTAGATACTATAGAATGCTCTCCTTCTGTTCGAGTTATTGTAAACGAATATTCTCCATTATTACGTTTACCCCAATCATCATTTAATACATCTATTTTATACAAAACATCATCATTAGAGCTTAAGTTAGTAATATATTCTTGGTCATTAGTATCTCCATTATTTTTATCTGGATCATAAATAATATTAATATCACTAATTTTTGATTCAATTAATTGTTCAAAAGATGTATATACATCAGAATCTACTCGATAATATCCCGATTGATTATGAAATGAATGAGAACTTAAACTCACTGTTAATTCAGAAACTTTTTCTATTGCATCATCTAATATTTTTGTTTCAGAGTCTATTGCATATATTGAAAAATTACTTGTAAATATTATTGACATTAATAATAATGTTCGCAATGATTTTTGTTTCATAGTATTCCTCCTTTTGATTTTTATCATATAGTTATGTATATGTAATCAATAACTATATATTACGAATTGTTACAAAAATATTATATCAAGATACAATATAAAATTTTATATAATCTACATTATTTATCGTTAAAAATAATTATTAACTTTAGCTAGTTTTATTTAAAAATAGCAAGAATACTCTTGGCTCTATAGCTAATGAGATGAATTCTACTACTCCCACATCCTTATTTTAAACTACTCTAAAATTAATATAATATAAGACTGGAACGTAATTTATTAATTTACATATAATGATTAACAACTAATAGTGTTTTATTACAGGAGGTTTAATATGTGTTCAATTTGTGGAATACTAAATTTTGGTTCTGGAATTAACCAAGATAAGGATATTATTGAAAACATGGGGAAAACAATGACACACCGAGGGCCTGATCAAAGTGGTTTATTTATGGATAAAGTAGTTGCTCTTCAACATAATCGTTTATCTATTATGGATCCAGAAAATGGATTGCAACCTATGACACGCACTTATCAAAATAAAACCTATACTATTATATATAATGGTGAAATTTATAATACGCCTATTTTAGCTAGAGAGCTCAGTCAATTGGGGATAACATTAGAAACTACATGTGACACAGAGGTTGTTTTATATACTTATATAATTTATGGAAAACGAGCAGCTGAAAAGCTCAATGGAATTTTTGCATTTGCAGTTTATGATGAAACAGAGCAAAAAGTATATCTCTGCAGAGATAGATTTGGAGTAAAGCCTTTTTTCTATACTGAAAAAAAGGGCTCATTTATATTTGGTTCTGAAATCAAATCTTTACTTGCACATCCTTTAGTTCATCCTGTAATTGATAAAACAGGTCTTTGGCAATTGCTATTTTTATCTCCAATGAAACTTTGTGGAACAGGAATTTTTAAGGATATTAAAGAAATTCCGCCAGCAACGTGTGGATATTTTGATAAAAATGGTCTTGCATTGGAAAAATACTGGGAGCTCAAAGCTAAACCATTTAATAAAACAGCAGTTGAAGCAATAGCTGAAACTAAAGAAATTTTGACTGATGCAATCAAAACTCAATTAGTATCAGATGTACCATTGTGTACATTTTTATCTGGAGGTATAGACAGTTCAATTATAAGCTCTGTAGCAGCACGTGAATATAAGGAAAAAGGAGAAACACTTTCAACATTCTCATTTGAATATCTTGGCAATAAAGAAAATTTTAAAAAAACATTATTTCAACCTGAAGCAGATGATACTTATGCAAGATATTTAGCTGACTATTTAGGTACAAATCATACTGTATTAACAGCAACAACTCCTGTATTAATAGATTATCTCGAAGCAGCAACAATGGCAAGAGATTTACCAGGTATGGCTGATGTGGATAGCTCGTTGTTATTCTATTGTCGAGAAGTTAAAAAAACTCATACCGTTGCATTATCTGGCGAATGTGCAGATGAAATTTTCTGTGGATATCCTTGGTTTTATCGTCCTGAGATGCTCTCTACAAATTTTTATCCTTGGATACATGATCCATTCAAACGAGTTTCATTATTTAAAGACAATTTAATTAACGAGAAAGAAGCTTTTGAGTATTTAAGCAAAATGTATGTAGAAGATATTTCAAATTTTTCAAGATTAGACAGTGATTCGCAAACAATGCTTCAAGCACGAAAAGCAACCCATCTTTCTACTAAATATTTTATGACTTCATTACTTGAACGAAAAGACCGAATGAGCATGGCAAGTGGGCTTGAGGTACGTGTGCCTTTTTCTGATCATAGAGTGTTAGAATATGTATATAATGTACCTTGGGAAATTAAATTTGCAGGTGAAGTTGAAAAATCTTTGTTAAGGCAAGCTATGAAAGAATATTTACCAGACAAAATTTTAAATCGTAAAAAAAGCCCTTATCCAAAAACACATGACCCTAAGTATGAACAAAAAGTAATTGAGATATTGAAAGCTCGATTAGCTGATAAAAATAGTTTATTATCTGAGCTTTTAAATATAACAGAGCTTAATAACTTGTTTGAATCTACAAATGCAACATGGTTTGGTCAATTAATGTCTAAACCTCAATTAGTTTCTTGGTTAATTCAATTAGATTATTGGTTTAAAGATTTAGAAGTTACAATAGACTAAAACTCTCACTGCGCCCTTAAAAATATATAAAAATGGTGCAGTTATGTTGATATATGAGTTCTATCTTCAATCTGTTTTTTCGCCTATTATACTTTCTTTTTCTTCTTTGAATAATAAAAAAGTTGCTTTTTTATATAATAAATAAATTGGACTAATCAAATTGCTCGAGCAATAATGAAAGTAAGTATTTTTATGAATTCTAAAATTGTGATCAAAATCAAAATAAATTATAAATTATAAATAGAAAAAACGTATAGCTCATTTATTTTAGATGGAACTATACGTTTTGTATATTAATGTATTAAATTGTAAGTTCGCTTTTAAGAAACTTTTGCATTGCTGGTGTATCTACATCAGGTTGTTCTTCAACTACTAAATTATCATTGCTAGGTTGGATGTTATTTTTATTGTTTCCTGATATTATATCTGCTACACCTTTTTTCTTCTTTTCTTCTTCATCTTCTTTAAGAGGGAGCTTAGAATATTTTTCGCTCTTAGTGAATTTATTGTACTCATCTAAAGCTCCTTGCATACGTCGCCCAATTTGTTCAATTGCTTCCATTTTTTGACTCACTGGTAATGAGCTTCGTCCAACATTTTTTACTTCAGCAGCAAACTCATTCATTTCTTCACTTTTAATTTTTTCTACCTCTTCTTTTGAATCTGCTTTATCGAGCTTTTCCTTCATCTCTTCACGTTCTTTTTCTATTTCTTTAAGTTTTTCATATAAATCTGGATTATGTTCTTTTAAAAATTCCTTTTCTTCTTCAGTTAACACTTCACCATTTTTTAATTTAGCATCAATTTGAAAGAGCTTATTACTTTTTTTGTCGCTTTCATATTGTTCGATGTACATAGACATTTCCCGTTCTTCAGCCGTTAAATTTTCCTTATCTTTATATTTCAAATTTATATCCCATTTAGTTTGATAAGGTGTTACGAAAGAACTATTGGTGGTAGGTAACTGAAAATTAATTCTCATTTTTTCTCCTCTCTAATATAAATTTATATTATTAAAAATTATATCGTCAAGTCTTATATTATTATTTAGTATATATAAATATAATAAGATATTCTGGTATAATTATTGAGCATGATTAATAAGAGCAACAGTTGAAATGTGTCCGTCTTCTTGATTGACAGAAATAGCAAGTTCATTTTTTTCTTGTAAAATATCAGTTGGTATTTCAAAATCAATATAAGTAAAGAAATTTCCAACTTTGTCACTATAAGACAGGTCATAAGCTTCAAGAGCATAACCATTAATTGTTACATTTATAGGCACGTTAAAACCATCTGTTCTACCTAATGATACTCTTAAAATACTATTAGTAGTTGATGCTATATTATCAGCTGGAATATCAATAAAAAATTGTGCTGGAGTAGCTCCGGTAGGTTGAAGCATTCTATCTCCGTAGAAAGTATTCTTATGAAGGACATCTGTAATTTCTGGAGCTTCATTTAAAGTAATTTTTATAATGCTCGTTTCTTCAACATGCATAAAAATATCTTCTAAACTGTCTAACTTTTCATTATCTACAAAATGGAGCTTGCCTAAATCTAAATACATTGTAGTACGTTCAATAGTTTCTATTTGCTCATCTTTAAGATTTAAATTAAGGTCAATGTATGCTCTTTGTGGATTCATATTTGTCATAGCTACATAAATTACATTACCATCTTGTGCACTATGAGCGTAAACATTATTATTTACATCATTTGTTTTAACTGGCAAAAGCTCGCCTGTGTATTCATCCCACATTTCAATAAAATATTTTGTTTTAGAAAGCCCTTCTTCTTGAGTTGGAATTAATTGACCATTTTCACCATATAACCAAATTGCTTTAGGGTCTTCTTTATTCCACCAAATAGCAGGTAAAATAAATTGTGTAACCATATCAAATTCATCTGCTCGGTTCATATATCTAATCATATACGAATTATGATTTTTAAGATTTATCCAATAATCGGAATCACTTGGACCACTGTGAAGTGTACCTGTTTCAGTAATAAGTATTGGTTTGATATTATCTGTTAATACCATATGATTATGAAGTAAATCTAAATTCGCCTCAAGTCGACCTGTTAAATATCCGCCATAATTTTCTACTGTTTCATTTAAAATTAAATCTTTACTTTCATAAAAATGATATGAATAAAAGTCTAAATCATTTTTAGTATCATCCATAAATTTCATATGTTCTCGGGCTGGTGTAAATCCCGCATTATCAAGAGCCATCCAAGCTGCAGAAGCACCTCCCACTTGTGTATCTGGACTTTTTTCATGAACAGCTTTTGCGACCATATTATGAAAATCTGCAAGAACATCCCAACCATAACCTTGCTCTGCGTTTGTATGATGAGACCATTCACTTACAAGAGTAGATTCATTTTTAACCTCTATATAAGTAGGTCCTCTTCCATCCATTCTGTCATCATATGCACTTACATATTCTGCTATAAGCTCAGCTGCTCCATCAAAATGTTCAACATCTGGTGTCCCACGACCAATGTCTTTTCCCTCATAGGTCCAACTAGGCCAATTATCAAAACAGATAACATATTCTAAATCTGAAGAATAATATTTGTCCATATTGTTAATATCAATTATATCTTGCTTTCGATAATTATCAAAAAATGTAAGATCTGCATGGCCTGGTCTTGTAGCATCTTCTACTAGTTTTGGCTCATTTGCTGAATATCCTATTTCAAATGTTGGAGCTAATTTAACTATTTGTCGACCTGGTGAAAATCCTTTTGGAACAAAATATTCTGCTACTTTATATCCATCAGCGCCAGTTACTGGATTAGTATAAAGACGTTTAAATTTATCATCTTCAAATTCTGTTATACCTTCAAGACTCAATCTTTTTGTTGCATCAACATCAATTGATAATCCATCTAAAATTTCCTTATCTCCACCTATAACTTCCCAAGCTGTTGTGTCCATTACCATTGAAACACCGTTTTCCTTAAAAACATTTAATTCTTTGACTTCGACAGGTCCATTAAAACGCAATTTATAGCCTGTGTATGCCTCGTCTCCTCGAGCAAGCTCTTCTAAATGGTCAATTGGAAAATTATCATCTTTAATTTGATATGCTGTATCACTAAACCAACCAGCATGCACCTTTCCAACATTGCCTTCATCTGGCCAAATAACTTCTATAGGACCCATATTCTTAAAACCACTTCCATATACTGTAAGTCTTTCAAATGTGAATATTATTCTTGCAATATCTGCTGGTATTTCAATTTCTTTTGCTTCTCCTGCTTTAAGAGCAAATGGTTCAAGAGGAATTTTAACTACTTTAATTCTATCTTCATTATCATTTACTTGCTGTATCATAGTAGGGTTATACTTAGCAATAATATCTGGAAAAGTGTCATATGCCATTTTTTGAGCTGCTATAAGTGGGGGTAAAACTGCTTCGGTTGCATGAGATGAATTAAATAATCCGAGCATAGGTAATGTTACAACTGTAATTAAAAATAATCCTAACTTTTTGTTTAATTTCATTTTAATATCTCCTTTTTTATGTAAATTTAAGTTAAATATACTATATTTAGTATTATATGTCAATAAATAACATGTTATTGGTCGTATCAATTTACTTTAGGAAAATAGTATATACGATGCGGTAATTTTTTAAAGCTCTATATAGATGAGCTGTTTTTCTCATTTTTATTACTAATGCTTTCTTTCACCATATTTCTACCTAGCTCATCAGTTAAAGTCTCTACTTCAATTACGAAATCAGTTAAAGTTATTAAAATTTTCAATTAAAGTACTGACATTATCTAAAAATTGTTGTATAATAGTTTGCATAAGAGACACTCCTGTAAACTTATTATATCATAGGAGATGTCTCTTTTTTTTGTAGAAAATAAAAACCAATATTGACAAAATAAGAAAAAAATATTAAACTTGTATTATTAAAATGAAATAATTTTAATACAAATTTAAAAGGAGAATAATTTATGAAAAAATGGATATCATTTTTATTAATGACAGGGCTTGTGATTTCATCTACAAGTATATATGCTAATGAAAAAAATGTAATAGAAGCTCAAAGTGTAGAAGTTATCAATGCCCAGAAAGCTATAGATTATGCAAATTTAATAATAGAGCAAGCTAAAGTAACAAGCGTACAATATGCTTTGATGAAAGATGGCGAAATTATTTTATCTAATGTAGTTAGTAACGGTAAGGAAGAAGTACCAGTAACTACTGATACTATGTTTCCAATTGCATCAGTTAGTAAAATGTTTGCAACCTCTGCAATTATGATGCTTGTAGATGAGGGAAAAGTTGACCTAGATGAACCTGTGACTACATATATACCTGAATTTACTATGGCTGACGAAAGATATAAAGATATTACTATAAGAATGTTATTAAATCATTCATCTGGATTGATGGGTTCAACTAAAAATAATGTTTTATTATATAATGACAATGATACGATAGCTCATGATAGTTTACTTGAAACTTTAAAAACACAAGTTTTAAAAGCTGATCCTGGGGAATATTCTACGTATTGTAGTGATGGATTTACTATGGCAGAAATCGTAGTAGAGCGTGTAAGTAAACTATCATTCACTGAATTTATTGCACAAAAAATTTGTGCTCCATTAGGTATGCAAAATACAAAAACACCACAAGATAAGTTTGAACGTGACCGAATAATTGTAACATACACTGGTCAAAATCCAGATAACTCTATAGAAAATAATAACCTAATTGGTTCAGCAGGAATATATAGTACTGCAGAAGACCTCTGCAGATTTGGAGAAATATTTACTTATAATGGATTTTTGTCACCAGAAGCTATTGGTGCTACTGTAGCTCCTGAATATGCAAAAGGTTTATGGCATGGTGAAGAAGATACATTTGCACAATATGGACTTGGTTGGGATGATGTAGAGTTATATCCATTTTTTGAGCAAGATATAAAAGTTGTAACTAAGATGGGAGATTTTAATCCTCTTCATTCAAATTTAATTGTTATTCCAGAACATGATTTAGTGGTAGCAGTAAATGTACGCGGAGGACATGGCAAACATGCACTGATGATGGGTGCTCAAATGTTAGTTGATGAGTTAGCTAAAGAGAACATAGAATTTGGTAAATATATAAGTGATCTTGAACAACCAACTTTTACAAAACCAATTGATGCTGATATTTTAAAGTATGAGGGAGTATATGTTAGCAACTATGATATTTATAAAATTGAAATAACTGACTCTATACTGCTATATACTAATTTAGACAAACCTAATAATCCACCATCAATTTATTACCATCTAGGAGATGGAGTATTTAGAAATAATTTTGGCTTTGAAATAGAATTTGATGAAGCTGAAAATGGAGAAACGTATATACAATCTACGAAGATACAAGAAATAGATGGACTAGTACCTCTTATTGGAACATTTTATCAGGCACAAAAAATCGAGCCTGCTCCTATCGATGAAAATGTGCAAAAAGCTTGGGATGATAGGGTTAATAAAATGTATATATTAATAAGCGAAAAATATAGCTCACGTTTATATAATTCACCAATGTATAAATTGCCAAGTTATAATTTAGTAGATGGATATATTAGGAATCTAAAAATAATTGATGAAAACACACTAATGCATCAACATCAAATACCACAGGATGCTGGACGAGATTGGAATAAATATACTATATCTCAAGAAAATGGCGTAGAATATTTAACTACAAATGGATATGTTTATAGAACTATGCACGATATACCTAATTTAGATGAAAAAACATATACTATTAATGGAAATGGTTATTCACAATATTATGGTATAAAAGAAGAGCAGGTAGGCAAAGTTTTATCCTTTTCAATAACTACTGGAAATGGTGCTATTATGGTTTATAATGAACAAGGAGCTTGTATTTATAATTCTTGGATTAATGATCAAAAAGATATTACCCTTCCAGAGAATGGAGCCGTTATGTTTGCAGGTGATATGTGTACAAATTTTGAAATTACGATCAAGTAATATCTATCAGTACTAAAAAAAGTGTAAAATCTGTTTATAGGGTTGTAACACTCTATATAAAAAAAATTATTTTTTGTTAGTATGCCAATTTTTAAAATCTCAGGAGCACAAGATTAAGGGACTTTTTAAAAGTTAGGTAAAAGATTGCAAAAAGGGGCCTCCATCGCTTAGGAGTATTTTTTCCTAAAAGTGACAGCCCCTCTAAAAAATTTTTTATACATAAAATTTCGATTAAAAAACATGAGATACAACCCCCTCCTCTAAGTCTTATCACAGAAAAGAGTAGATCACTTGTATATAAATGTTAAAATTTTATTTTGTCGGTTCTACAATATGCTCTTCTAAAAGTGGTGCTTGATAAGTCGTTTTAAGTATAATAGGCTCTTGAGATAACGCAACTCCAATTGCATCCATTAAAAGCCTTGTAGCCTCTGAAATATTTTCCGTCTCTGGCAATGTAATTGATTGTGTTGAAACTACATAGTCATGTACATCACCAATGCTTTTATTTATATCAGGATAAGTTGCTCGTTCTTTGTCATCAAAATTTTCTAAATTTACAGAAACAATGGATTCGTCTTCAACTGTAACTACTAGTCCTATAACCGTATCATCCATAGTAAGATTTACTTTATAAATACCATCTTCATAGGCAGTAGCATGTGAAATAACTCCTATTGTATTAATATTATTACTTTCAGCAGAAAGTGATAAATAACTAACAAAACAAAAAGAGGTAATACCAAACATAAGAAGTGGGACTTTCCATTCTCTTAAATTTATAACTATAAATTTGTGCCGCGACATAAACTGCTCCTTTCTTATAATTCAAAAAAGATATACTTATTACAAGTATATGGACTAGTTATTTATTATATTACAAAAAGTAAACAAGTTTATTGTTTTTTTAGATTTTCTTAGATAAAATTATTTTTTTAGAAATAAAAAAGTATACAAAAAGGACATTCACATTATAAAAATCAAAGGAATGTCCAATTAAATGAAAAAATATCCAAAAAATTATATATCAAGCACCATATCTTCTCCTGCACAAACTAAATCTGTCTCATTTTTAAACTTAATTTCTTTATCTTTGTCATCAGTAACTATAAAAATTACAGTTGCTTTATAACCATTATCTTCTATAATTTTTTTATTAAATTCAATAAGTGGACTCCCAACTTTTACTTTATCACCAGCTTTTACTAGACATTTAAATCCCTTGCCTTGTAAATTAACAGTATCTACTCCTACATGTATTAATAATTCTATTCCGTTTTTCATTTTAAGTCCAACAGCATGACAAGTATCTTCCATAATAACTTCAACTATACCATCTACAGGTGAGACTACAATTTCAGATGTTGGTTCTATTGCTATTCCATCCCCTAGCATTAATTTTGAAAATACTTCGTCATTAATATTTTTAAGTGAAATACACTGTCCGCTTACAGGTGATATTAATCCTTGTTTCTTGTTAAATGACCACATTTAAATTAACCTCCAAATTCTGATAATTTTATTTTATACCCATTAGGTATAAATTGACAAATATTCTTGTAATGAAAATTAATTTTACCTATTACATTTACTCTGTCATCTTTAGGCAATTGGGTTTTAATAATTTGTATCTCACCGCTATATCTAAGATATTTTGCATTATCACAAGTAATATCTCCAGATGTTCGAATTATACAATTATAGGGCTCAATATTTGTACCAATTGTAGATATTTCTCTTGATTCTTGTAATCTTAATACATAATCTGGAGAATCTATACGAATAGTAAACACTTTATTATACAGATAATGATATTTTTTATCAAGCTGAATTGGTACAGTGATAATATATTCATTTTCAAATCGTTCTATGCATTCAAGCTCAAAGTTATTAAGCCCTAAATCACCTAATAATACACAGTTAACATGTCCCGTTGCCCACATCTCAAGAGCATTTAAATAAGGTGATACATGTCGTTGATGCTCTAATGTGGGAAGTCCTTCAAATATAGGGGACCTAGGAATATTAATATTTGGAATAAAGCCGTATACATCTATTTTTTGATTTTGTAAATAGCGATTAATTTTATCAAATTGATGTATACTAAGAGCAGTATATGCTCTAGGGTAAAAATTGTGCAAAGCTTTTAGATTTACCACATCATTTTTAAGGAGCTCTATACTTTTTTTGTCCAATGTGGATGCATTAAATACAATTGGATATTGTTTTGCAACTTCAATGATTTCAGATACACTAAATCCATAATCAATTCTTAGCATGTCTATATTTAAATAGTTTGCAACTTCTGCTATTGAAGTACAATCAAATTGTTCTAATGTACGTCTTGATATATCTCCTATCACACAAAAATTTCTTTCTTTTAACCAATGTAACATATTTAAAATTTGATTTTTATATGTGGAATTAATTTCTTCTGGTATGTGCAATGACGTAAATATAATTCTACCTTGTTTTTTTATTCTATCTAAAAAAGGCTTCTGTTCTTTAAAAGTTGATAAATATGTTGAATATCCAATTTTAAAATCCATTTTTTAATTCTCCCAATTTAAATTTTGGTTTAGAATAATAAATTATACCAAATATGCAAAATTTATACTAGTTTTATAAAAAAATAATTATTAGACATTTTTGACAACATGTGATAAGCTATGATTAATTAGTAATAAGGAGGTTTTATTTTATATGCAAAAATTTACCAATAAATGTGGAGATATTGAAATAAATGAGCAAGTAATTACTGGAATATGTGGAATTTGCGTAGGAGAGTGTTATGGAATTGTTGGAATGGCATCAAGAAGTTTAAAAGATGGAATAGTTAGACTACTTTTACGAGATAATATTACAAAAGGGATAGCAGTAAGTATAGAAGGAGATCATATTAATATAGAGTTTCATATAATTATAGAATATGGAACAAAAATATCTGCTGTCACTGATAATTTAATGAATACTATAAGATACAAGTTAAAAGAAATGTTGGATGTAAAAGTTGGATTAATTAAAATTTTTGTTGAAGGTGTTAGATTGGACACTTAAATTTATTTTAAAGGAGATGCGATAACTAGTGAATACCACACAAACAATCGATGCAAAATTACTTCAAAAAATGATAGTAAGTGCTGCTTTATGGTTAGATGAAAAAAAGGAAATGATAAATGAACTTAATGTTTTCCCTGTTCCAGACGGAGATACTGGAACTAATATGTCACTTACAATGCTTTTTGCAGCTAAAGAAGTTGAAGAAGTGGAAAATGTTACCATAGAAACAATTGGGAAAGCTTTTGCTGGCGGTGCTCTGCGAGGAGCTAGAGGAAATTCAGGAGTAATTTTATCTCAACTTATAAGAGGTTTTGTTAAAGGCCTTGGTACAAATGATTCTGTTGATGCTAGAGTCCTTGCAAAAGCCACAAAACTTGCAGTTGCAACAGCATATAAAGCAGTTATGAAGCCAAAAGAAGGTACAATTTTAACAGTTGCAAAAGAAGTTTCAAACATTGCAACAATTCTTTATAAAACTGCAACAGATGCACAGAGCTTTTTAAAAGAAATAATTACTCATGGATATTCTGTCCTTGCACAAACACAATATATGCTTCCAGTATTAAAAGAAGCGGGTGTTGTAGATGCCGGTGGTGCAGGACTTATGGCAATATTTGAAGGTGCTGCAAGAGTTGTTTTAGGTGAAATAGATATTGAAATAAAAAAAACAACTTCACCCAAAAAAGCAGTTGCAATAGAAAAGTTTAACACAGAAGATATTAATTTTGCATATTGTACTGAATTTATTGTTAAAAAAGAGCGAAAATCTTACAATGAAGAAAAGACAAAAGAATATTTAAGCACAATAGGAGATAGTTTAGTTGTAGTTTCGGATGATGATTATATAAAAGTTCATGTTCATACAAATGATCCAGGGCTTGCTCTAACACATGCACTAAACTTTGGTGCTCTAACCAGTATAAAAATTGAAAATATGAAAGAACAACACACAGCAATAGTTAATAAAGAAGAGTCAAAAACTATAAAAAAAGAAATAGGATTTGTTTCTGTTGCTACAGGTGCTGGATTTGTAAAAATTTTAGAGAGCTTACGTGTCGATGTTATTGTCGAAGGTGGACAAACAATGAACCCTAGTACAGAAGATATTATAGATGCTATTTATAAAACTCAAGCTAAACAAGTTATTATTATGCCGAATAATAAAAACATTATCTTAACAGCAAATCAGGCTGCAAAAGCAGTAGAAAATATAAAAGTTATAGTTATACCAACTGAAAGTGTAGTTGAAAGTATTTCTGCTATGTTTGTATATGATAATTCTTTAACTGATATAGATGAAATTGCAAATAAGATGAAAGCAACAATTGATACAATTACCACCGCACAAATAACTATTGCAGTTAGAGATACTAAAATTAAAGGGGAAAAGATTAAACAAGGTCAATATCTTGGTATTTTAGAAAATGAAATAGTATCTCATAATGAACGTTTAGAAGATACTTTTAAAGATATATTAAGTAAACTAGATACAGATAGCGAAATTATTACAATATATTATGGTGAAGATATAGATGAACAAACAGCTATTAAATATCAACAAATAGCAACTGAAGTTTGTCCTAATTCAGATATCGAGCTACATTCTGGTAAACAACCTGTATATTATTTTATAATTTCTGCAGAATAAATGGATAGTGATATGGACTTAATTA
>LJHE01000081.1 GCA_001983555.1 Candidatus Epulonipiscioides gigas | reverse complement strand
CCCCCAACAAAGTTTTTACACTTTCTTCATTCTCAACATCATAAAGCTCTGATAAAAGACCATTTTTTAAAACTGTAAGTTTATCACAACCACTAGTAATACTTTCTAAAATATGGGTAGCCATCAATATAGAGCCGTATTGTTTATATTCTTTAAACACTTTATAAATAAACTGAGTGGACTCAAAATCTAAGCCATCGATAGGTTCATCTAAAATTAGCAATTGCCTTTTTAAACAAAAAGCGGTTATAAGAAAAAATTTCTTTTTATTACCTAAAGATAAATCTTTTTTCTTGTATTTTAAATATTGCCTAAAGTTAAATCCATCAATAAGATATTTAAGATAATCTTTGTCGCACTGGCAATTATAACTTTTCATCATAAAATTTAAAAATTCGTTAAAAGTCCAATAATCAAATGCATCATTTTCAGAAAAAACAGCAACTCTATTTAATTTAAAATTATCATCGGTAAAAGTTGCCTCTCTCTCATTAAATATTAGCTTATCTATAGAATATTTTTCATGAATTCCACAAATTGTTTTAATCATCGTTGTTTTACCAGCACCATTTAGCCCGATTAAACCAATTATAGTATTATCTGTAATATTTAAATTTACTCCCTTTAATATAAGCTGATTAGTAGTATACCAAGCTTTAAGATTTTTTATATTAATCATTATCTTCATCTCTTTCTTTTTTTTGCATATAAATACCTTTTAATAACATAGCTAGTCCTAGCATTAAGCATAAAATTCCACTGTCTATTTTAGCTTGAAAAAATGCAATAATACTTGCAATTAATAATATTATCCCGAAAATTATTCTTATAATCATCTAATCATCAGCTCCTTTAACTGCAGTATATAGTCACAGTACTTTAAAATAATAGTAAAAATATATAATTGCTTAAAATGCTCCTTGTATAGCCTCCCATTAAACCCCCCAAGTGCATTCGGCACTTTTCACCAATTAAAAATGAATGGGGAGGACTATGGTGGTACGATTTGGTTTATAAGTACGATAAGTATAGTATCTATTATATTATACTACAATGTTAGTAAAATATAAACCACTAAAATTTTCCTATAAAATTATAAAAGACCACATACTAGCATATATTTGCTAATTTGTAGTCTGTTATTTTTTAATATTCATATTAAACTCCTATTTTAATATTGTTTAAATAAATTCACTTGAGAGCGCATTCTTTGATACGCATCTTGCGCATTTTTGCTTAAATTTTGCTCATCAGCTTTTTGAGTTTCATCTACTTTTTCTACAGCTCCAACTTTTTGGGACGCTTCATTAAGTTTCTTTTTAAACTGCGGTAAATCTTGTAAAGGTCTTTCTTCTCCAATATGAATAGATGAAGTAGCAAGAGTAGCATAAATATTAGCTGTCATAAAATCACCTCCTGTAATTTATTCCAACTATAAATTCATTGTTACTTTATATATCGGACAATACTTGAAAATATTTTAGCAATATCTGCATAAAACTTTATACAATATTTAACTAAATATATATTATTTTTTTTAATAACATGCATAAATGCTTAAACAAATAGTTTTTTTAAAATATTATTAGATAACTTTTAAAATGGAAAATTGTATAATAGCTTGTCTGTAAAATCCATTTTTTTACAAATATTATATAAGTTCTATTACTATTAGAATATGCGACTCGTTAAAATATGTACTCATTGACCAAAATATATTTGCATGCTAAACTGGAATAAATTAGGTATTATAATAGAATAAGTTTAATTAATATTTAAGCTCAAATAAAGCTACCTATATTAAATATAAAAAAGAAATGGAGAAAAATATGAAACTTATAATAGGACTTGGCAATCCTGGAGCAAAATATGTTGCAACAAGGCATAATGCTGGTTTTTATGCCATAGATTATCTTGCTCATCATTTTAATATAGATATGGATAAAAATAAATTTAAAGGAATTTTTGGTGAAGGAAAAGTTGAAGGTAAAAAAGTTTTGCTATTAAAGCCTTTAACTTATATGAATCTTAGTGGAGAATCTTTAATTGCTTGTATGGATTTTTATAAAATAAGTTCAGATGATATTATGGTTGTATATGATGATACCGCATTTCCAACAGGTGTTATTAAAATGAAAAGAACAGGAAGTGCAGGTGGTCATAATGGAATAAAAAATATAATTGAGCATATTAGGACACAAGATTTTCCACGCACAAGAATTGGTATTGGACTAAAGCCTGCACAATATCTTTTAGCTGACTATGTTTTGTCTAAATTTACAGATGAAGATATTGAAAATATAAAAAAGAGAATGCCAGATTTTAAAGAGGCTGTAACAACTTTTATTAAAGAAGATGTTGAAATAGCTATGAATAGACTTAATGCACTATAATACTACAATTTTTTAACTTTTTCCAAGTTGATGCGTATAATATCATAAGAGATATTAATTTGGAAAGGGGGATTAAAAATGGATATAATACTAACAGACTTAGCAATAGTGCTATTGGCTGGCATTATATTTGAAAAAGTAGCAACTAAATTAAAATTACCAAATATAGTAGGATATATTATGGCAGGATTATTATTAGGTTCATCTATACTAAATATTACTTCACCTACCATAATTAAAGATGTTGTTACTTTATCAAATATATTACTTGGTTTTATAGCATTCTCAATTGGGGATAAGTTTAACAAAAATTATTTTAAGCAAATTGGAGCTATTCCTATTGTAATTACAATTTTTCAAGCATGGGGAGCTATGCTTTTTGTAACGACTATCTTATTACTATTCAAAATAAATCTTGTAGTTGCATTGATGTTAGGTGCTCTTGCGACTGCGACATCTGTTAAATCAACTGTGCTTATTCTCCAACAATATAATTCTAAAGGATATATAACAGAAGTTATTTTAAAAATAGGAGCTATTGATGACGTAGTTTGTTTAATTAGTGTTGGAATTATATCAACAATTGCTCAATCAATTTCAGTTGAAAATAATTCTGTTGGTCTTATGGTGGTGCAGGTTGTTCAACAAATTATAGGTTCTTTAATTATAGGTATATTGTTTAGTTATGGGTTGAAGTATTTTATTATGTGGATTACAAACAAAATAGGTCAGGTCTTAATTATCATGGCAATCATTATGATAAGTATTACTGTCACAGATATCTTTGGATTTTCTAGCTTACTTTCTTGTATAGCAATGGGAGCCATGTATAATAAAACTCATCATATTAATTTTGTTACAGAAAAAACTATTCCATTATTTTATATGTTATTTTTTATAGTTTCAGCAGCAGAGCTTAATTTAGATGTGTTGTCATCAATTCGGTTTGTTGGATTTGTTTACATTGTATTTAGAGTAGTCGGAAAAATTTTAGGTACTAGATTTATTACGAAAATTATTAACTCCCCATTAAGATTAGAAAAAAATTTTGCATTAACTTTTGTGCCACAAGAAGAAGTTATAATTATATTAGCTTTTTTGGCAGAAAATATTATACCAGAATATGCTATGCAAACTAGAGCTATCATTCTTTGTAGCACCTTTATTTATAGTATGATTAGTCCAACTGTTACAGAATGTGTACTAAAAAAATTAGGCGAAATAAATTAAAACGTTTTTATCTTTACTATATTTCTTTTAAAATTTCAATATTACAATTAGGTATAGTTTTATTTTTAAATTGCCATATAGTTGCATATGGCAGTTTGCTTAACATTTTTTTTGCGCTCTCTTCACTTAAAGTACGTACATAAACTTCTTTTTTTTCATTATATACATGATAATAAGTACCCATCCCTACTGGTAAATTATACTGCTGCATATATATTGCAAAATCTATAAATTCTTCTATTGTTATTTTATTTTCCATTAAAGCTCTGGCAGCTTGGACTAAAGATGGATTATAAGGGTCTGTAATTTGTGGAGTTGTATCATATTGAGCAACTTCCATTTTTGTTAAATACATATCTTTCATAATCATTTCTTTAAGAGTATTTATTCTTTTAATACTAGGTTCATATTTAAATTTTGTTAAATTAAAGAAAAAAATTTCTCTTACAGCTATATCAAATACATTACTTAAATTTTTTTGTACTCTAAAACGTACTTCAGGAAAATTTTTTGGAATTTTAACAATACTAGAGTTAATATTTTTCTTAGGATTATTCTTCTTTTCAATGATATACTCATACAAATCATTATGATAATTTTTAAAATATGTGTGAGTGCATTTTTTCAAACGAGGAGCCAGTTCTAAGGATTCGGTAATTCCTGTAACTTTTAAATAAACATATCCTGTAACAAGTGCATCATATAAAGCTGTATGAAATTTGTAAAATTTAGCGTGTAAAGGACTTGTAAGATTAGTGATTAGCTGTCTCATTTGTGGTTTTGTGATATTAAAATTTGTTGCCTTAACTTCAAGAGTTCCGCGTCCACAAACTTCTAACTGTGTTCGTTGTTTCAACTTATTAAGGTCTGTTTGAATCTTTATAGTTTTATCCAAAGATTTTAAATCATGCTCAAGACTCATTCCCACAAACTTTATTTCATTTAGTGAATAATCTCTTGCACAACATTTTAAAAAATCATTGATACATGTTGCCATCTGGAGCGGACTATTGATATGGTAATTATTTTGGTTTTCTTTAAATTTAATCTCATAATCACCAGATTTGCTTATAAAAATTTCTAATACTCTTAAAATTTGATTTTTTTCAAATAAAATAAGTGCAAGTTCTCTTACTAATCCAAATTCGTCAAATTCACAGTCTAATGTCATATATATTTTTTCCATTTTTCAGTCTCCTAAATTAAAGTAGTAGCGAATAGTTGATTATAATCACCATAGCATCAGAAAATATGTATAGAAATAAGTTATATATAAGTCACGGAGAACCGTGACTTAAGGAATAAAAAATTCTTCTTCATCTTCTGCTGGTGGTTTATATGGTTCAGGTGGTTTTTGTTCTACTGGTGGTAACAATTCTGGTACCCATACTATTGGCGGTAAGAGTGTAGGTGTTGATACCGATGGATCAGGTGTTGGTGCCTGTGGCTCAGGTGTTGATACCGTTGGCTCAGGTAGTATTTCTGGCAATAAATCTGGTTTTATAATAATAGGGGGAGTTGGTATTAACTCGGGTTCTGGTATTATTGGCGGAACAATAATTTGAACTGGTGGCACTATTTCTGGTTCTGGCTCTGGTTCTGGTGGAAGAACTACTTGAGGTTTTCGTCCTTCTTTAGCTTCTTCACTTTCCCAATAATTAAATACTGGTTCTGGTGCTGGAGCAGGTTTTGGATTATGCAGTGTACAATACTCTCCTGTTAAATGTTCTGGCCTAAAATAATCTGTATGAGTTTTAGTACAACGGCTTGTAGGTTTCATACCCGAGGTTGAACAAACAGTCGCCTCAACATAACCAGTTGTTACAGGTTCAAAATTACGAAATTCTAAGTTTTTATGAAGATCCTGCATAATTTTACCCCATATAGTAAGATGATTAGTACTAGATGCAGTCATTTCTTCAGGAGTATCATGTCCAAACCAAATAGCTGCAGTATAATATGGTGTGTATCCTGCAAATGTTAAGTCTTTAGAATCATTTGTAGTACCTGTTTTACCAGACACTGGATGAGAATAAAAATGTTGTTTTAGTTTCCAGCCAGTACCTATTTTAATAACATCTTCCATAATATCTGTTAACATATATGCTGTTGAAGCCGATACAACTTGATGCTTGGCTTGATGTCCTTCTGGACTAACATCAGTTGGTCTATTATCAAAGAGCATATTACCATCCATATCAAGAACTTGCGTATATAATATTGGCTCAAGATATACTCCTCCATTAGCAAGTGCTGCATATGCTCCAGCTAAATCAATTGTTGTAACTCCTTCCGTAAGACCGCCAAGAGGCAGAGCATATACTTTATCTTTTGGCACAAGTGTTCTAAATCCAAAATTCTTTACATAATCAAATGCAGTATCAAGTCCAACTAACTGAACAGTACTAACTGCCATTGTATTTACAGAGTGCCATATTCCACGACGCATAGTTGATGGTCCGATATATATTCCATCATGATTTTTAGGTTCATATATTTCTTTTGAAGTTATTTCAATTCTTAAAGGTTCATCCATAATTATAGAACCAGGTGATAATAACCCAGTATCAAGTGCTGGAGCATATGCAGCAAGCGGTTTAAATACTGACCCTGGTTGACGTTTTGCTTGTGTTGCACGGTTAAATGTTCGACTACCAGACTTTTCTCCTCGACCGCCTGATAAAGCAGGAACATATCCTGTGGAATTGTCAATAACAACAAAAGATGCTTGTGGCTCCAGGGTTTCATACAAATTTTCCATATAGGTCATATCATCTGTAATTCCCCATTCTTCACGTTTACGAGCTTTAAATTCTTCTATTTCACTTTTATTTTGTACAAATCCAATTGCTCCATAATGTTTTTGTTTATCATCTTCCAATACTACTGAAACACGATAATCTAATTGTATTTTCTTTTCATTATCAGGATATAAGCTTTCGTCATTTATATATCGATCTACTACTTGTTGAATTTCTGGCGTAAATGTTGTGTATATTTGTGCCCCGCCTCCATAGAGCATATTTGAAGCTTCAATTGTTGTCATACCACCTTCTTCAACAAAATCTCTTAAAACAGCATCTATAACAGCATCAACAAATGAAGTATGTGGTGAAACTTTTGTTTCTATATAAGCTTCATTTATATCGGGAATGCCTTTATATGGATCTTCTAATAGAGCTTCTTGTCGCTCTGCTTCTGTGATATATCCTTGTTCTACCATGTTTGATAATATAAGTTTAGCTTTTGCCCAATTGGCTTCTGGATGATTAATAGGACTGAATGCAGTTGGAGATTGTGTAATTCCAGCCAGCACAACACATTCTGCCAGTGTAAGATCTGATACATCTTTTTTAAAATACCTATCAGATGCAGCTTGCACACCATTCATCCCATGTCCTAATGCTAATGTATTCAAATAATATTCAAGTATAAGGTCTTTTTCATAAATTTTATCAAATTGTAAGGCAAGATACATTTCTTGAATTTTTCGTTTAAAAGTTTTATCATCACCAAGTATATTATTTTTTATAAGTTGCTGAGTTATTGTACTTGCACCTTCTACAATGTCTCCTTCTTGTAAATTTACGACGATAGCTCGCATAACTCCTTTAATATCTACTCCATTATGTTGATAAAAACGTGCATCTTCTATAGCGACTATAGCTTTTTGAAGATAATATGGAATTTCGTCTAAAGTAGCATATATTCTAGCTTCACCTTTATTACTAGTTAGTCGGTCTATTTCATTGCCATAAATGTCATATATAAAAGTCGTATAATTATATTTTGGTTTAAGTTCTAATTTTGATACATCTGGAGCATCCTTAATAATCTTTAATAGCCATGCAAGACCTACTCCACATACACCAAATGCTCCAATTAATAAACCAACTAAAAAAACCTTAAAACCAATAAGTCCTGCTCTTTTTAATTCTCTACTGGACATCTTCTCATCATCATTGTCTTCACGAATTTTTTTAGAATAATTCATCTATAACCCTCCTTTATAATAGAGTATATCAAAAAAAAGGACATATATCAATAGTAATAATATTATACTTAAAAATAAAAATGGTATTTTTTGCATTTTTTTATTTATAGTTGTCATATAATATACATTGTGATATAATTTTATAAAAATTTTATAAAAAGGAGTAGATTTTATGAAAAATTTAGGTATAAGTGACTTTGAAAAGGAATATTTATTAGAACTTGCATCAGAGTATAAACAAATAGCTAACACTAAAGAAAACAAAAGTAAGATACAAAATTGGTACGATATAAATGACTTAAAACCAAATACACGACCACTATTTATGAACCATTATTGGCCAACTGCTATGAATGAACTATTTCCAGTAGATTATTACAAATGCACATCTAAAGTAGCTCTTGAATATGAAAAATATTTTAAAACTAGATTATTCTATATTAAAGAATTAGGTGATGATAATGTTGTTGAACCAGTTGTTACAGCAAATTTTGGCTATGGATTAGAGCCTTTTGGAGGACTTCCATCAAAAAAAATTATTCGTTCTGCTTCGGATGATGGGACTGGTGCATATGAATTGGGGCAAATTATTATAAACCCTGAAGATATTTCTTTAATTAAAGATCCTATATTAAAATACAATAGAGAAGCTGCATTAGAAATTTTTGAGCAAACTAAAGAAATTTTTGAACCTATGTTAACTGTAATAAAAAGAGCTTCTATTTGGGGAACTAAACTTGGTGATCAATTTACTTGGTTTAGAGGAATGGAGCAATCTTACATCGATATGATTGATGACCCTGAATGGGTACATGAGCTCCTTACAGTAATAGCTGATAAATATGAAAAAGCTCTTAATCTATTGGTGGATAACGGTCTTTGGGGAAATTATGACTTATCTAATCCACTAAGCACATCATCGGGTCTTAGATATGCAACGGGCATAAAGGATTATAAAGATGTAAAAGATGGTGACTATTTTAATGATAGAATTCCTCTTAGTCAGTCTTGGGCTGAAAGTATTGCAGAAGCATTTACTTGTGTTTCGAGCGATATGCATGAAGAATTTAGTTATATGTATGATAAGAAGCTTTGCGAGCGGTTTAAATATTTAAATATTGGATGTTGTGAAGTACTTGGTCATAAGATTGATTTAATACGTAAGTTTGGAAATGCTAGAAAAATTTCTATTTCTGAATGGAATAATTATGAACTTGCAGCTAAAAATATAGGACGTGACTTTGTTTATAGTTATAAACCAGCAGGTGTTCCTTTCCTAGGCGAAAATCTTGATAAAGCTGCAGTTGAAAGAGAAATTCGTGGTGTACTAGAAGCAGTTAAAAAGCATAACTGTAACGCAGAGCTCGTTTTAAATATTGGTGGTACTCTTGGTTTAAATGCTCACAAAAAAGTTAGAGAGTGGTCAGAGCTTACAAGAAAATTAGTTGACGAATACTATAATTAATTAAGGAGCAATTTTATGAAAAATTTAGGTATGAGTGATGCTGAAAAAGAGTATTTATTAGAACTTGCAGCAGAATATAAACAAATAGCTGATACTAAAGAAAATAAAATTAAAATACAAAATTGGTATGATATAAATGACTTAAAACCAAATACACGACCACTTTTTATAAACCATTATTGGCCTACTGCGATGAGCGAATTATTTCCTGAAGGCTCATATAAATGCACATCTAAGGTAGCTCTTCAATATGAAAAGCATTTTAAAACTAGACTATTTTATATTAAAGAACTAGGAGATGACAATGTTGTTGAACCTGTTGTTTCGGCAAACTTTGGATATAACTTAGATCAATTTGGAGGACTTCAATCAAGAAAAATTATTCGTTCTGCTTCAGATGATGGGACTGGTGCATATGAATTAGGACAGATTATTATAAATCCTGAAGACATTGCTTTAATTAAAGATCCTATATTAAAATACAACAAAGAAGTTGCTTTAGAAATTTTTGAGCAAACTAAAGAAATTTTTGAGCCTATGTTAACTGTAATAAAAAGAGCTTCTACTTGGAGTAGTAAACTTGGTGACCAGTTTACTTGGTTTAGAGGAATGGAGCAGTCGTATATTGATATGATTGATGACCCTGAATGGGTGCATAAACTGCTTGCTACAATAGCCGATAAATATGCAAAAGGTCTTGATTTACTAGTGGAAAACGGACTTTGGGGTAGCTATGACCTTTCTGATCCGTTAGGTTCATCATCAGGTCTTAGATATGCAACGGGCATAAAAGACTATAAAGACGTAAAAAATGGAGATTATTTTAATGATAAAATTTCTCTTGGTCAATCTTGGGGTGGCAGTATTGCAGAAGCTTTTACTTGTGTTTCGAGCGATATGCATGAAGAATTTAGTTACATGTATGACAAGAAACTTTGTGAGCGGTTTAAATATTTAAATATTGGTTGTTGTGAAGTACTTGGTCATAAGATTGATTTGATACGTAAGTTTGGAAATGCTAGAAAAATTTCTATTTCTGAATGGAATAATTATGAACTTGCAGCTAAAAATATAGGACGTGACTTTGTTTATAGCTATAAACCAGCAGGTGTGCCTTTCCTAGGTGAAAATCTTGATAAAGCTGCAGTTGAAAAAGAGATGCGTGGCGTTCTTGAGGCAATTCAAAAATATAATTGTAATGCAGAGCTCGTTTTAAATATTGGTGGAACTCTTGGAACAAATCCACATAAAAAGGTTAGGGAATGGTCAGAGCTCACAAGAAAATTAGTTGATGAGTATTACGGGTAATTTAGATATATATTTTGAGGACACGATGTATTGTGTCCTTTATTATTTAAGATAAAGAAAGGAAGAAAAATATGTTTAGAAATGATTATAGCGTTGGAGCTCATCCATATATTATAGATGAAATATCAAAAACAAATGCAATACACACGAGAGGTTATGGCGAAGATAAATTTTGTGAAAAAGCTATTAGTTTAATTAAAGAGCATCTACAAAATGAGTTTGTGGATATTCATTTTTTTGTTGGAGGAACTCAAACAAATATGACAGCATTAAGTGCATTTTTGCGTCCACATGAAGGTATCATTTCAGCAGATACAGGACATATTAATTTGCATGAAACTGGAGCAATAGAAGCAACAGGTCATACTATTATTCCTGTTGAAAATAAAGATGGCAAAATTTCAGCATGCCAAATTCAAAAAGTTATAGATAACCATATGCCAATTCATATGACAAAACCACGTCTTGTTTATATCTCAAATTCAACTGAATACGGTACTATATATTCTAAGGCTGAGCTTTATGCAATAAGTGATATTTGTAAAAAAAATAATTTATTATTATATATTGACGGAGCAAGACTGGGTGTTGCTCTAACTTGTGAAAAAAATGATTTAACTATGATTGATATATGTAATTGTGTTGATGCTTTTTATATTGGTGGAACTAAAAACGGGGCAATGTTTGGAGAAGCTCTTGTAATATTAAATGAAAATTTAAAAGAAGATTTTAAATATTTTATAAAACAAAGAGGAGCATTACTTGCAAAAGGTAGATTTTTAGGTATTCAGTTTATAAAATTATTTGAACATAACTTATTTTATGATCTCGCTCAACATGCAAATAAAATGGCTAGTCAACTTAGTAATGGATTAGAAAAGCTAGGATTTAATTTATTTATTAAGACGGAAACTAACCAAATTTTTGTAATTCTTACAAATGAGCAACATAAAAAACTATCTCAAATATTTGATTATGAAGTTTGGGAACCTCATGAAAAAGGTATGGTTGTAAGATTTGTAACATCTTGGGCAACACATTTAGGTGACGTTGAGCACCTGCTAAAAGAAATAGAAAAATTGTAAAAACTGAGCTTACAAAATTATTATAAAAATGTTGTTAATTTTTTTGAATTAGGGAATACTTTAGATAAGTAAAGGAGGAAAAAATATGTTCAAAAAATTAGCTGCATTATTTAATAAAAATATATATAAAGAAGTAACTAAATATCACACAAATGGAAATATTATGTATGCTGGAACCATTTGCAATAACATATATGATGGAAATGGCCAATTATATGATGAAAATGGAAAGTTAATCTATGAGGGAGAATTTAAAGATGGAATGCGCCAAGGAAAAGGAAAAAGTTTTCTTGAGGATAATTCCATTTATGAAGGAAATTTTAAGTTAGATAAAATGCATGGTCAAGGTGTGCAGCTCTGGGAAGACGGTACAGAATATACAGGAACTTTTTATGATGATGTACGAGAAGGACGTGGTATTTTAAAACTTGCAGATGGAACAATTTTTGAAGGCAATTTTGTAGAAAATGAATTAGATGGAGTTGCTAAGGCTACATATGCAGGTGGCAATGTATATATTGGAGATTTTAAAGATAGTATAGCACAAGGACATGGTAAAATTATATTTGCCAATGGAGATGTTTATGAGGGGGACATTGTAAAAAATTGTGTCCCAAGTGGAAATGGAATTCTTACATTTAAAGATGGTTCAGTTTATCGTGGAGAATTAAATAACGGTTCTATAACAGGAAGAGGAATTAAAAATTTTATAAATGGTCATAGATATATGGGTGAGTTTAAAGATGGTCTAATGCATGGAGAAGGATGCTATGAAGATGAGCAACATAACAGATATGAAGGTCTTTTTGAAAATAATTATATGGTAGCATCCTATCATGGCGTTTATTTATATAATAGTGGTAAATATGAAGGACCACTTAAAAATAGTAAACCTGAAGGCAAAGGAGTTTTTTATTTTGATAATGGAGATATATATAGTGGAGATTTTATAAATGGTAAAATGACAGGTAAAGGGGAAAAAACTTTTGCAAACGGACATAAATATATTGGTGAATTTAAAAATGGACTTATGCATGGTGAAGGAATGTATGATGATGGAAATGAAATATATTCTGGACTTTTTTCAGATAATTTTATGATTAAAAGATATGCTTAATAAGCTAGTTAAAATCAAAAGTGAGTCCAAAAAAAGTTAACATAATTTTGAAATATAAAAATTCTATGGGGGATGGATGAATTTTATGAACAAAAAAATAATTCTAAAATTGATATCATTATGTATTTAATGCTAATGCTCAAGAAAATAATTACAATTTTCAGCATCCACTTGTTTGGACGATTTTCACTTCTGAAGGTATTAGTTGATTTAATTTATCTTAAGTAGTAGTAACTCCTTTTGCAAATTTTTCTTTCTCTTTCATAATATCTTACTATTTATTTTCAGAGCTGTATTCAATATCCCATAATATCTAAATTTATATTTGATTAATTACATAAATAAAAAAAAATTAAAAAATTTTAAAAAAAGTATTGACAAATTTTAACATAAATGATACACTTTGTGTATTAGTAGTTTTGATACACTGATTTCATTTGAAAGGAGCTCAATAAATGGTTGTACTTAATATGCATGATAAACGCCCTATTTATGCACAGTTAGTTGATGGGATTAAAGAGCAAGTCCTAAAAGGATTTTTAAAACCAGGAGATAAAATATTATCTATTAGACAGCTCGCTAGCGACCTTTGTATTACACCAAATACAGTAGCCCGAGCTTATTCTGAGCTTGAAAGGCAAAAAATTCTTATTTCTGTAAAAGGGAGAGGAAATTTTGTGAATGACCAATATAATTTCAAAAGAAGTGAAGAAAGACAAGAAGAATTAAAAAAACTTCTTATACAACTTTGTATTGATTGGCAATTTGCAGGTTTTACGGAGGAAGAATTAAAAGAAATAATATCTCAAATTTATGAGGATCTAAAGAAGGAGGACTAAAAATGGCTATTATCGAAATAAACAATGCAACAAAATATTATGGAAGTATAAAAGCATTAGATAATGTATCTATTAAAGTTGAAAAGGGACAAATTCATGGTCTTATAGGTGTAAATGGCTCAGGTAAAACTACACTGATTAAAGCTCTAGTTGGTATTGATACGCTAACTTCAGGGGAGCTAAAAGTATTTGGGGAAAATGTTTTTGAAAATCCGAGCATTAAAGCCAGAATAGGTTATGTTGCAGATAGAAATCGTTTTTTCAAGTACTATACTGTTGATAAACTTATTAAATTTTATACTGAAATTTATCCAACTTTTAGCATTGAGAAATTTGATAAATATAATCAAATAATGCAACTTCCTAAGAAAAAGAGCATAAATGCATTATCTAAAGGTATGCAAATGCGGTTGTCGCTCATGCTGAATTTATCTCGTAATCCTGAAGTCTTAGTCTTAGACGAGCCAACATCGGGACTTGATGTTATTGCTAAAAAAGAAATTTTAGGATTTATTATAAACGAAGTGGAAGAAAGAGAAATGACAGTTCTCATTTCTTCACATCATTTGAGCGAGCTTGAAATGCTCTGCGATGATATGACTATGATTAATAAAGGGATAGTTACAAGCCAAAGCACTGTAAGTCAAATGAAAGAGCAAATTAAAAAGCTCCAAGTAGTTTTTAAAAATCCTATAGAGATGAATGCTCTAAATGATGAATTTATATTAGATGTTACTAATGTAGGAAGTATATATTATATTGTTACAAGTAATATAGAAAATACAGAACAAAAACTTAAAGCTCTTGATGTAAGCATTGTAGAGGAAATTCCAATGAATATAGAAGAAATTTTTGTTCATACAAATAAATCTAAGGAGAATAATATATGAAAACATTAATTAAACATGAAATTAAAAACTTAATGGCATTCATTATAATATTTTTTAGCGGAGCTATAATTATGGGCGGGACAGGACTATCTTTTGCTGCACATAAGTATAATGACTTTATAACAAATGATGAACTAAAATTTATTATTAGTAATGATATTGATAGTGACTTACTAAGTACTTTGCAAAGTATTTTAGAACAGAGTCAAGTTTATATAATAGGATTAATTTTATTTATGATATATTTTCAATTCAAGGAAATTAAAGATGCTAATGTATCAGAATTTATTTTTTCATTACCATTTACAGCCAAGACTATACTTACAGTAAAAATTTTAGTAGGAGTTTCAATATTAACTTTAAGTAGCATAATAGTGGGAATATTTTTTTGTGTGAGTTATTTAAATTTAGCGCCTATTTTTAATGAGTTAAGAGATATACACCCTTTAGGAGAAGGATATGCTCAAATTCACTCCTTTTTTTCGTATATTGCAATCTTAATAAGATTTTTATTAAATATGCTTACATGTTACCTATTTTTCGTTATGACACAATTCTTAGTGAAAAAAACTGGACCCAGTATAATTATCAGTATTTTAGGACTAATGGCTATTCCTTACATTCTTTATGCTATAAACTTTTTTAGTTTTAGCTCTAATAAATCTGTCGTAATAGGAATTTTTTTCAATGATATTGTACAAATATTACATGAAATATTGTATTTTGAGAGTGAGCGTATACAAACAGTAGTAGCTGTTGGGAATGAATGGTATCAACAATATATATGTATTTATAATGTTAGTTTCATAGAATTAACGCTTATTTTTATGAATTTATTTTTCCTTAGTGTATCATTTTATCTTGTAGAAAAAATTGGTTTTACACGTTTTGAATACTTTACTTGCTCAAAAAATTTAGATATTATATTAAAAGTTTTAGTAACAATTTGTTGTGCAATTTTGCCAGTCTATCAAACAATTACATTTACAAGAATAAATTTTGCTAGTCTAATTGTTATGATTATTTCAGCAGGTATTGGATATTTTGTAATCAATAAAATTATTACAAAAGAAATAGAAAAAGAAGGAGGTACAATATGAGACGATATTTGATATTATTTTTTATTTTAACCATAGCTTCATTTATAGGCGTTTATTTTCAAGAAAGTAATTCAAAAATGATTTTCTTGAATTATCAAGAAGGAGATAATTTTGATTTTATCAGTATAGAAGAAAATAGCAACTGTGAAACATGTGTAGATGAACTTGAATATGTTAGTGAACTATTTGTGGATTTAGTAGGGTCAGTAAAAGACTTATCGCATACATGGCGATATGAATCAAAAGCAGAGGCTACATGGGTTATGGATCATAGTAATAATGTTGTTGGTGTTAGTTTTCCAGCTAATAAAGAAAATTTTAATCTTATTACAAAATCTATAGAAGATGAGTTTAATATAGATGGTTTGCAAGAAACTATTTATAATGGTTTTTTAGAAAATGATTATGCTATATATAAAGAAGACGGATTTAATATATATGTTTTAAAAGATAATGCTGAATTGGCAAAAATATTTGTAGAGATTGAAATGAAAGCTCCAAATTTAAAAAAAATAGATGAGCAAATTAGACAGAAAAATTTTTATGTTAATGCGCTCTCAACAGGAGGCAAAAAAGATTTAATTATTTATGAGGAGTGGGAAAGTAATAAAATACAAGTTGCTATTCAAGTATTGGACGATATTGTGGAAAAAGTTTCTATTACTGCAAATTCTTTGGATCAACCTATAACAGAGGACGAATTAGCTATCATTACTAAATCTTGTTTACTTCTTGGTTTAACAGAGCTTGAAATTAATGAAGTATTCAACCTATTAATTAAAACAGCTCCGAACAATACTAAAGGAAAAATTGGCGAATTTAAATACGACATTAAAAATGTTTATGATCTAGATGACAATACATTCAAGTTTAGTATAGAAAAATAAGCGAGAGCCTAGGAATTAGAAATTTTATATTTCTTCTTCCTATATACATACTATTTTTTTAGACGATATATAGTATGAATTTTATTTAATCGATTGATAGACTGATGGAATAGAAAGGAAAGAAAACAATGAAAACATTAATTAAACATGAATATAAGAATTTATGTATTTTTATAATGGTATTTTTTGCAGGAGCTTGTTTCGTAGGACTTGACGCAATAACACAAGTAGAAAATTTTAAAAATAGTTTTATCAATAATCATATATATAACATGCACTTATTGAGCCGCTTTTCTCAAATTTTGGAATATATGCAACAATATATTATACCGTTGCTCTTATTTATGGTGTATTTCCAATTCAAAGAAATTAAAGATTCTAACAGTTCAGAATTTATTCTTGCATTACCATTTAAAACTAAAACAATATTAGCAATTAAAATTATAGTAGGAAGTTCTATATTATTTATATCAAGTTTAATTATTTTAATATTATTTATTGCAATTAAATTTAGTGCTGAGCCATTAATAAGTGAAGTAAGAGCAGTAATGCCTGAGGGTAATATTTATGCACAAGCAGATTCTATTTTTTTCATTATTGGAATGGTATTTACATTTACATTAAAGATAGTTCTAATATATCTATTTTTAGTTATGTCACAATTTTTAGTAAAAAAAGTTGGTGTAAGTATTATTATTACAGTTCTAGGAGTGTTAGCTATTCCATATATATTATTTTTTGTTTATTTTGAATCTGAAATAGTATCGGAGCATATAGCCACAATTATAACTAAGTTAATTTTATTTAGTTACGGGGATGATATATATCGTATGATTGCTAATAATATGAATAGTATGTATATTTCTCAAATTATCTTGACAAATATATTAGCTCTAGTTTTTGCAAATTTATTTTGTATAACTAGCTCGTTTTGTTTAATACAAAAAGTGAGATTTACCAATTTTAAATACTTTACATGTTCAAAATATGTAGATATAACTTTAAAAATAATGACAGCAATTTGCTGTGCTATTTTACCTTGGTATTTAATAGTAGTTAATATGATTGATGATATTTGGTGGATAGTTGCACCATTTACTGCGGGTATTGGTTATTTGATAATGCATCAAATTATTAAAAAAGAAATAGAAAGTCACAAATAAATTATATTAGGGGGAAGCGCTATATGAAACTAAAATTATTAAACTTATTATTTTTAGGAGCATTTATTATATCAGCAAGTATATATCATTATCAATCCAATATACCTAAAGCTCCACGATTAGGAGCTTACTCGTCTCATAATTACTCAACTCAATCTGTAGGTGACATGGAATTACTTTGGGAGCAAGCACAAGAATTTGAAGACGATGAAAATATATATAGTACTTTTGACTCAAACAATGGATATTACGAACTAGATATTATTGTGTCAGATGGAATAATTACTGAAGATATATTTAAAGCATATACTGAAGATATGCTTAGAACATTTATAAAACCAGTTGAAACAAATTTAGCTCAAAATTTTATAGAGCAAAATAACTTAGAAGAGCTATATAAGAATTTTTTACAAAATGAGTATAGTTTATATACCATAGATAATTATACTATCCATTTAATTAATCAAGATGATGCTAAAAATTTAACTATTGCAATAGACGATCATTTAACTAGTCCTGAAACTATAGCAACTTTACAAAAAGACTTAAGAACTAAAAACTTTATAATGGATAAAGTAATAACTGGTGGACAACGAGATTTAATTATTTATACCGAAATTTTTGGTGAGCTTGAAATGGAAATTAATCTTGAATTACTGGGCAATAGTGTAGAAAAAGTTTCTATAGCTTCAAATTATTATAACCTAGAGCAAGAACTGTCAGAATACGAACTTACTATGATAAATAATGTACTTTTAAAGCTAGGGTTAAATTTAACTGAGATTAATGAAGTAGTTGCTCTGTTAGACAAAATTTTGCTTCAACAAAACATTTTCGAAACAGGAACAATAGGAAATTTTAAATATGAACTGCTAACTGCTACTAAAACTCCAACATTTAAATTTAGCATAGAAAAATAAATTTTTAAGGGGCTAACTTTTTACCCCTTATTTTTAGTACATATATTTTACAATTCTCGGTTTTTTATTAATTCTAATATATCTCTCAAACCAATTCCAGTAATTTGAGCTACTTCTTGTTTAGTCATTCCTTGATCTAAAAGTTGAGCTGCAATAATAAGTTTAATTTGCTTTTCGCCTTCTTGTATACTTTTTTGTAACCCCTCTTGTAAACCTTTTTGTTTGCCTTCTTGTTTGCCTTCTTCTAAAGCAGCTTGTCGTGCTTTATTTATTTCTTCTCTATATCCTAAAATTTCTTCAGTAAATGTCATTCTAAACTCACCGCTCATTTTAATTTGATTTTCAAAATATATATTATCAAAATAGAGCACAAATTCACCTAAAGTAAATTTTATTATATCTATATCTTGAGGGTTAAGATCCTTATATAATTTTGATAAATTAATTAAAGTTTGTTTTACATCACACAAAAAATCCTCTTTAAGTTGATTTAATATGTCTTTATCTCGTTGAGCTTTTTCAAACATTAACCGATATTTAAAAATTAAGACAGGTAATAATAGATATATTTTGTGTTTATATACAGCTTGTTCATCTAGTGACCATATTTTAATATTTGGAATTGTTATATGAGTTAAGACTTTTCCGTCTTGTAAAAGTTCATAATTATTACTTAAAGGGTTATTTTTATTTTGTTCGAGATATATAACGGCTTGATGAGGTATCTCAAATTCATATACTTGTTTTTTTTGGCTATAATTAGAATTTGTAATACCAAATTCAGGAGCATATCTCACTAATCGAATTGCCATATTATCATTACTAGTCTGAAATTCTATTTGATAAATGTAGTTTTTAATTTGAATTATTACATCTGCTTTTAAAACCTCAAAACTAATAGTTTTCCTAACAAAATCCGTGGATAGAAAAGTTATCTCATCATCTGTTAAAATTCCATTAAAATATTCTGTAAGATAATTTGTTGTAAATAAATAATCTATTGTACCAAGAAACATTTTTGGAGAAGAATTAAATAAGTGCTTTAATATTTCCTCAAGCTTTTCTCGGTTTTTGAAACTGAATTTTTTTACTTGTTTTTCAGTGATATTAAGCAACTTAGCTATTTCTTTATCTGTTTCAATTATTTTTTGTAAAATTCGTATCATCTCTTTAAAATCTTGATTTGATAAATTAGTTAATTGTATTTGGTGATTTTTTTTTGAATAATTCATTATTGTCATTAGAGTATTGGCATTTAAACTAAAAATTATTTTAGTATGAGCGAATATATAAATTTACAATTTTTTGGTTTTTGCTAATAATTCTTGTTTTTTTGTTAATTCTAATATATCGACTAAGTCAATTTTCGTAATTTGAGCTACTTTTTGTTTAGTCATTCCTTTTTCTAAAAGTCGAGCTGCAATAATAAGCTTAGTTTGTTTTGCTCCTTCTTGTCTACTTAGTTCTAAGCCTTCTTCAAAGCCTTTTTTAAAACCTTTTTCAAAAGCAATTTGTCGTGCTTTATTTATTTCTGCTCGATATCCTAAAATTTCTTCAGTAAATGTCATTCTAAACTCACAGCCCCTTTCAATTTGATTTTAAAAATAGGTTACAAATTCATCTAAAGTATCTAAATCCTGAGCTCAAGCTCCTTATATTATAATTCTTGGTTTTTAGTTAATTCTAATATATCTCTTAAGCCAATTCCAGTAATTTGAGCTACGTCTTGTTTAGTCATTCCTTGCTCTAAAAGTCGAGCTGCAATAGTAAGTTTAGCTTGTTTTTCTCCTTTTTGTAAACCCTCTTGCAAGCCTTCTTGTTTGCCTTTTTGTAAACCCTCTTGCAAGCCTTCTTGTTTGCCTTCTTGTTTACCTTCTTGTTTGCCTTCTTCTAAAGCAGCTTGTCGTGCTTTATTTATTTCTTCTCTATATCCTAAAATTTCTTCAGTAAATGTCATTCTAAACTCACCGCTCCTTTCAATTTGATTTTCAAAATATACATTATCAAAATAGGTTACGAATTCACCCAAAGTAAATTTTATAATATCTAAATCTTGAGGTTCAAGCTCCTTATATAATTTTGATGCATTAATTAAAGTTTGCTTTACATCGTACAAAAAATCCTTTTTAAGTTGATTTAATGTACTTTTATCTCGTTGAGCTTTTTCAAGTATTGACCTATACTTAAAAATTAAAACAGGTAATAACAGATACATTTTGTGGCTATATACAGCTTGTTCATCTAGTGACCATATTTTAATATCTGGAATTTTTATATGAGCTAAGACTTTGCCATCTTGTAAAAGTTCATAATTATTACTCAAAGGATTATTTTTATTTTTTTCGAGATATATAATAGCTTGATGAGGTAGCTCAAATTCATATACCTGTTTTTTTTTGTTATAGTTGGCATTTGCAATACCAAATTCAAGAGCGTATCTCACTAATCGAATTGCCATATTATCATTACTTGTCTGAAATTCTATTTGATAAATATAGTTTTTAATTTGAATTATTGCATCTGCTTTTAAAACGTCAAAATTTATGGTTTCCCTAATAAAATCCGTGGATAGAAAAGTTATCTCATCATCTGTTAAAATTCCGTTAAAATACTCTGTAAGATAATTTGTTGTAAATAAATAATCTATTGTACCAAGAAACATTTTTGGAGAAGAATTAAATAAGCGCTTTAATATTTCATCAAGCTTTGCTCGGTTTTTGGAAGTAAATTTTTTTACTTGTTTTTCAGTAATATTGAGCAACTTAGCTATTTCTTTATCTGTTTCAATTATTTTTTGTAAAACTCGTATTATCTCTTTAAAATCTTGATCTGATAAATTTTGTATTTTTTTTGAGTAATTCATTATTGTTATTAGAGTATTGACATTTAAACTAAAAATTATTTTAGTATGAGCGAATATATAAAAAAACTGATACACATTTAATTTAATGTATCAGCTTTTGAATTTTAGAATTAAGCTCTAGGACCTACTGCGATTTTTAAACCTTCCATGCTCATATTTTTGTCAAATGCCTCTGTAATTTGCTCTAGTGGATACCAATCTGTTACCATTTCAGAAATTGGGATACCAATATCTAGTGCACTACGTACCATATCAATTGTAATAGGATATATTTGAGGAGAATATGCATAAGAGCCAACTAATGTAATTTCCTTATGACAAATGTCTGTGTGAGGATTAATTGATACTTCACCTAGCTCTACAAAATATCCAACTTCGCAGAAGCCACCACCACGTTTTACAAATTTTAGAGCAGTACTAAATCCAGATGCATTTCCAGTTGTTTGGAATACAAATCCTGCTCCAACATTATTTGTGAGCTCTTTTACTTTCGCAATTAACTCTGTAGCACTTGCAAAGTTTTTGAAATTTAATACTTCAGTTGCTCCAATACGTTTAGCTAGTTCAAGTCTCTTATCATTTCCATCAATCATAATAATATTTTTAACGCCCATAGTTTTTAATACAGTGAGCACTGATATTCCAATTGGACCTGCACCATTAACAACACACTTAGTATTAAATGTGAGCATATTAGTTGACTTAGCTCTTTCTATTGCTTGCACTGCAACTGCAAGAGGCTCAATCATAATTCTAGTATTTACATCAAATTCATTTACTTTATAGAAATTAGAATTTTTTCTGATAAATAAATAGTCTGCAAACCAACCATTTAAATGAATTTCATCATCTGGAGTTAAACCATAACACCCCATATTCTCACATAATTCTGTTTTTGCTGGAGTATTTTTACAAGCATCACATTCGCCACAAACACTAATACTTGTAACAATTTTATCTCCAACTTTTACCGAGTTACCAACAGCATCAACTTTTACATTTTTGCCTAATTTAACAATTTCTCCAGTACCTTCATGCCCTAATATAATTGGCAAACAACCAAATGGGTCATCTTTATATTCATGAACATCTGTACCACAAACACCACATCCTTCAACACGGATGAGCATTTCATCATCACCGACTTCTGGGATATCATATTCTTGAATTTCAAATGTTTTTACGGCTGTCATCATTGCCACTCTTGATTTTTTCATGTGTTCACTCCCTTGTTTAGAAAAGACTTGAATTGCTTTCTCAACATTTTCTGTCATATTTGTAATAGCTGCATTAACGAGCTCATGATAGAATGCTACATCTGGAGATTTTTGCAAATACTGTTTCATCCCTTCAGTGCCTGCTTTAGCCATATATGAATAGTAATTAACTTTTCGTATACCAAGATTTATAGCTGTTAGATAATCTTCAGGACTAACACCAGAACCACCATGCATTACAAGAGGTACATCAACCAATGAATTTATTTTAGCAATACGCTCAAAATCTAGTTTTGGAGCAGTAGCATAAAATCCATGAGCAGTTCCAAATGAAGCAGCTAGAGCATCTATTTGAGTTTCTTCAACAAATTTTTGAGCAAGATCAGGGTCTGTATACATATCTTCAATTTTTCTAGTATCAGAAGAACCTGCTTCTCTGCCTCCCAAAATTCCTATTTCAGCTTCAACACTTGCTCCATATTTTCGAGCAATTTCAACAGCTTTTTTTGTATTTACAACATTCTCATCGTATGGCAATAAAGAACCATCATACATAACGGAAGTAAAACCATATTTTAGTGACTTCTCTAGGTACTCAAGAGTTTCACAGTGGTCAAGATGTACACAAACAGGAATTGGAGCTGTTTTAGCAAGTGCCACCATAACAGGAGCAATATACTTTATTGGCACAACTTCTTCGTGTACTTCAGCATGCATTAATATTACAGGCACATCATATTTTGTAGCAGCATCTAAAACTGCTATAATATTCTCGAGATTTGGTGTATTAAATGACCCTATAGCAATCTTTCTTTCCTCAGCTATTTTTAATACTTCATTCATTGTTGCTAACATAATTTTCCCCCTATTAATCGATATTAATTATTTCATATTTTAAATAATACTTAAAGGCTTCTTCTAAAACTTGCTTCATATGACCAACTCCAACTGTTGTATGATGCTTAAATCCATTACGAGCTAATTTATTAAGTTTAGGCTCAAGATTTTCTATTTGAGCAACACCTGCACAACCAAAATATCCATCTTCTATAGTGTCTTTTGTAAATTCTCCTTCACTAAAATAAATATATATTTTGCCATTCTCCATTTTGCAATTAGAGAAAGTCATTGGAAAGTCTTTTATTCTTCCTTCATTTGACCCCCATCCATGGCCCGGATTTAGTTTTGCAATCATTTTATGGTCTGTAACATTACCTTTGTCAGTCATTAAACTTTGTGGAACAGGTCCACAGTGGAATAAAATTACTTTATCTTTTTCATCACCATAATTATTATTCCAATCTAGGCATGCAGTAGCTTCAAGAGAGGCTAGATACATAGCTCGCATTGTAATCGCAGAGCATAAGTCCATTTCACAAGATGCAATTATTCCACGGTCATTTAGCTCACCTAATAATACACAAGGACAAATATGCAAAATATCTTCCATCTCATTCCAACATCTTAATGTAATTGCATCTAAATGATAAGTTTCTATGTACTCATCAATTACAACGCTCACTTTGGCAAGATTATTTAAATTCTTTTGAGGTACTTTTGTAAAATTACTGTAATTTTTTAATATTTCACATTTCTCGATTACAGCTGTATCATTATCATCTTTATTTTGTACTTTAAATATAAGCTCTGATAAATCAAAAGACTCAATGTTTATGCCATATCTTTGAGCAGTTAGCTCATCAAAACGAACAGTTTTAAATGCAGTTGTTCTAGCTCCAATACAACCAACATTAAAATTCTTCATTCCTGCAACAACACGACATACACCAGCAAAATCTCGTAAATTTTGAGCAAACTTATTAGAAAGAGGATGTACTACATGTGGAGCAAATACGGTATAAGGAGTTTGATACTGCTCAAAAACATCTGTTACACTAAATTTGCCACAAAATGCATCACGTCTATTGGCAAAATCCATTTTACCAATTTTATCAGGATATGCTTGCATTAAAATTGGGACTCCTGCTTTTTCTAAGGCTGTGATAGCTCCATTTTCATCAATAAATATTGGCATGCATAATATAATTCCTTGAAACTTTCCTCTATTTTCTTCAAGCCATTTAGCATATATTTTACCCTCATCACGAGTTTCAACTGCTCCAAATCTTGTAGCACTTTCATCCATTATAATATAGTCATATCCAGCTTTGGTAACGGCTTCAATCATTTCTTTTCTTGCCTCTAACAATAATTGTTCTGGCATAAAACCTCTATTTCCAAAAAATAATGCAAATGTCATATAAATATTCCTTCTTTCTTTTTATTTATAAAATTTTGGGTATAACGTTTTGTATTCTAAATATAACTTTTGATATTCTGCATCTCGTGGAGCAGATGGGACATATTTTTCTTTCACTTGAACCAAATGCTTTGATGCATCATGTAAATCTTTATAAATTCCACAAGCAACACCTGCGAGCATTATACAACCTAGCGTACCAGATTGAGTTGAAACTATGGTTAAAATTTCTTTTTCCATAATGTCAGCTTTAATTTGTAGCCATTCAGTTGAGGTAGCGCCTCCACCTGTTGCATAAATTTGATTAATCTCCGCACCCGCTTCTTTAAGATTGTCTAAACATAATCTCATTTCATATGTAGGACCTTCCATTAAACCTTGATAAATATGCTCTTTTGTAGTTTCTAATGTTAAACCTACCATAATTCCAGTAGCGTCTTTATTCATATATGGTGTGCCTGCTCCTGCAAAATGTGGAAGAATTAATAATCCTGAAGGATGATTTTTATTTACACCTAAATTAAAATTTTCATAATCATCCAACGGAGCAAATTGATTTCGGTACCACTTTAATAATGCTCCACCTGTATACGTGTATGCATAAGTAATATATAACTTATCTATATATGGGACAACAGAATATCCGCCCTTTTGTAGCAATTTTATATCAACACCTTTTGTGAAAGTAGCGGTGATACATTCTACCGTACCAGTTCCATCAACTGCCATCTTATCCTTTAAAACACCTGTGCCAATAGCCGCTGCTACCTGGTCATGACAACCTGATACAATTAAAGGTTTATTACTAAATCCTAATTGAATATCTTCTAAAAGATTGCCTGCAACTGCTCCAATAGGTACAATCTTCGGTAATAATCTTTCGTCAACTTCAGCAACTTCAAGCACTTTTGTATTCCAAGAAAGATTTTGAATATCAAATGCCATGGTTCTTGTTGCAAGAGAATAATCTATTTGATGAACTCCTGAGAGCTTATAAACTATGTAGTCCTCAATTAATGCTATTTTTTTACATCTTGTCCATAATTCTGGATAATTTTTCTTAATCCATAACCATTTCACAACACTATACATTTTTCCAAATACAAGACCTGTTGTTTCATATATAAAATCTTCGCCTAATGCATCTACGAGCTCTTGACATTCAATATCGCCATTTGGGTCAGTAAATAAATATGCTTCGGTCAATGGATTATAATTTTCATCCAACAACACACTTGCTTCTCCAAATGATGTTACACAAATAGCTTCAAGATTATTAACTTGAGTAGCAATTTCTTTCAATATAGTAATAACTGTTTGCCATATCAAATTTACATTAACCGTATGAGCTTCTTTTGAAATAGAAACAGAATATTCTTTATATACTTCTGTTATGTATTCTCCTAAATCATTATATACAGTGCATTTACTTCCAGTTGTTCCAATATCTAATCCTGCTATAAACAATTAATCACCTCATTATTTATAAAGTTTATAAAATTGCTTTATTTATATTTATATTATAATTAACTATATGGTAAAATAATATATATTAATGTTCAAAAATTAGTAAATTTGTTCGTATTTTTTATATTTGAAAGGAGCAGCAAAATGGATTTAATATTTAACTATTTAGAAATACAAAATATGCTAATAGACTTTTATAACTTAACAGGATTTAGAATTGCTTTATTTGATAATAATTTTCAAGAGCTCTTAGCTTATCCCAATAGGCTTTCAAGTTTTTGTAAACTTATAAGAACTAATGAAGAGCTACATAATATATGTAAACATTCTGATTATCAATCTTTTTGTAAATGTCGTAAAATAGGGAGCATGGTTAACTATCAATGTCATTTAGGGTTAACTGAAATAATTATTCCTATTAAATTAGAGCACAGAATTATAGGTTATCTTATGACAGGACAAATATATGAAAACAATACTAAATTTGATAATTGGAATATGATTTATAATTATTTAAAGCAATATAATTTAAATTTAACACAGCTTGAAAATATTTATAGAGATAAAGAAAAATTAAATACATCAAAAATTCTTTCAGCTAACAATATGATTAATTTGATGATTTATTATTTAGCTCAAACAGATAAAATTATTGTTAATGAAAATACTTTATCATATAAAATTGATAAATTTATACTTGATAACATATCCAATTCTATTGATGTTAATATGTTATGTAAAAAATTTAATTATCAAAAAACAACTTTTTATAAATTAACTAATGAAATATATGGTATTAGTATAATGAAACATGTTGCTAAACTAAGAATACAAATGGCTAAAAATCTCTTATCTAGTACTAATTTACCTATTTCTGAAGTTGCAAGTTTAGTAGGCGTTGATGATTATAACTATTTTAGCAAAATATTTAAAAAAGAAGAACAATGTACACCACGTGAATATAGGAAAAATAATATTTCAATTCAAAAAATATGAGAATAGTTAGAAATTCGCGTTATTCCTCCTCATATATGAACTGAGCCCATAAGTCCAGACGAAATAAAGGGTGAAGTTATGTTGACATATGAAAATAAAGTAGAGATATACACGAGACGAAAAACAGGTGAAAC